>CAYSTR010000352.1:0-3687 GCA_964433745.1 uncultured Oscillospiraceae bacterium
TGTGCCAACAGCATACCGCTTTTGAACACGTTCCCACGCTTCAACCTCTTGTTCTAATGATAATAGCCCCAATTTCTTGTTGTGTTCAATCCAATTTTTAGAGTTGTTAAAGCTTTCTTCCTCTGCTTTTTGCTGTTGCTTCAACTGGTCTGATTTAAGCTTTGTAATATTCTTATCAATTTCAACCTTTTCCTTGGAAACAGAGGTGTATTTTTTACCTAAAGCTTCCCACATTTTTATCTCTTCGCTTGCAAGGTAGTTTTCTTCATTCCTATAATTTTCAATCCATGTTTTAGCACCTGCAAAAGTGTCTCTAGCCATTTTTTCGGCTGCTTTTTTGGCTTTTTCAGAATTTTTAGATATACCTTTTTCAAGCCCCAAAACCATCATCTTGCCTATTTGTTCCTCAAATAGTTAAGAAGGCGACTGAATACCAAAGAAATTCTTAATGCTCTCCACTACGCCACCAAAAAAGCCGGATATCTTGTCCCGAAGCCAAGCCCCTGCATTATTTATCCCTTCCCATAACCCCTTCATAAGATTAAGTCCTATTTCAGCCATCTTACTAAAATAATTCATAAATGCCTCACCAATAGCCAGCATTATCTGAGGAATGGCTTTTATTATGCCGCTTTTAATCTTATCTTGCTCTTGAATAAGAGCTACGAAAATTTGAATACCAGCCTCAATTATTTTATCTATATTATTAACTAAAGCCTCTGTAATGCTGGTTATTATTTGCGGTATAGCTTTAGTAATGGTTGTTATGATAGTTGGCAGGGCATCTACAAGAGCAATTAACAGGTCTATCCCTGCTTGTATAATCAATGGCGTTGCCACTATTAAAGCTTTAATAACCCCATCTATTATTTTTGGTATAGCCTCCACAATTGCGTTTATTATCTCTGGCAATGCATCAACAAGTGATGTTAAAAGTTCTATTCCAGCTTGCACTATAATCGGTGTTGCTACAGTTAAAGCCGCAACAGCACCGTCTATTATTTGGGGTATAGCCTTGGCGATTGCTGTTATTATTTCTGGCAACGCTTTAACAAGTGATGTTAGAAGGTCCATGCCCGCTTTTATTATTATCGGTGTTGCCTTTACAGCAGCCGCAACAATACCGTTTATTATTTTTGGTATTGCTTCAACTATCGCAATTATTATTTCCGGCAATGCGCTAACTAGGGATGTCAAAAGCTTCAACCCAGCTTGAATAATAAGTGGTATTGAATCAGCTAATGCGTTTACAATGCTTGTAACAATATCAGGTATTGCCGTTACTAAAATAGGTACAGCCAATAGGATACCATCTGCCAATCCTGAAACTAACTTCAAGGCAGCGTCAAGCAATAATGGTATATTGTCAACTAAAGTCTTAATCATAAATGTTATTAATTCAACTAATTTTGGCACAAGTTGAGGTAAAGATGCCCCGATTCCGTTTGCAAGCTCTATTACAATATTAAGTGCGCCCTCCCCAAGAATTGGTGCTAGTTTGCCTATTGTATCAACCAACGTCTTGCCTATCTTGCTTGTCGCTTCAAATAATGCAGGCAGATTATCAACAATACCTTGCGCTATAGTCGTTAATATCACAGCTGCTGTTTCTGTTAGCTTAGGAAGTTCATCACTTAATTTAGTAACAATACTCCCCACAACTCCGCTTAAAGAATCCATCAAACCGTCAAGACCACCTTTATCAAATGCGCTTGTAAGATTTGATAAAAGTCCGCTTAATTCTGCTGCATATTCGCCAACAGCTGGCAACATTGCCGACCCTATTGTAATACCAAGGTTCTGAAAGCTATTTTTAGCCTTGTTAATCTTTTCTTCTGCTGTATTGCTCATCTTATTGTAAGCATCATCTAAGGCACTGGTATTAGTGTTCATTTCTGTTATAGTATCTTTAAATAGCTGCATACCGCTGTTTGAAGTTAGTGTAAGCATAGAATTAAGGGCTTCCGTACTGCCGAACAATTTTGACATTTCATCAATACTTCCGCCTGTTTTGCTTTGCAATTCTTCAAGAAACCCATTCCAGCCTTTGGCTTGTATTGCGCTAACAGAGAAGTCAACACCCATCTTTTTAGCCGCTTCTTGCGCCTGCTTGGAAGGTTTAACTATATTCGATAATGCTGCTTTCACCCCAGTCATTGCACTGCTTGTTTCTATACCGTTGGCTGTAAGACTGGCTATAGAAGCAAGTAATTCATCCGTTGCAACACCCGCCGCTTTGGCTGTTGGTGAAACACCGCCTATTGTGGACGCTAACTCACCAAACGAAGTTTTACCCATGTTTTGAGTAACAAGCATTTGATTAGCCACTTTTTCAGCATCCTTAGTTTCCATTGCGTATGAGTTTAATACAGTCGTTAACCCATCAACTGCTGTAGTTGCATCAGTAAACCCACCTTTAGCGGACTTAATTGCAACCTCAACAAGCCCCATTGCTTCAGCCGTATCAGCCCCGGCAGAAATAGCTTGATAAAGCGATTCATTTATAGAGCTTGCCGCAACGTTATATTTATTTGATGCTGCTATAGCCTCACTGCTTAAATCTTGCAATGATTTTTTGGAAGTATCAGCTATAGTGCCTACTTTAGCAACACTCGTTTCATAGTCGGCGGCCATTTTAATGCTTGCCACACTCCCTGCCGCTACTCCTGCACCTATAGCAAGCATAGCAGTGCCAAACACCCTAGCCACATCAGCTACAAGCCCACCCAACCTAGCCAATTTTGCGCCAGTATTCTCACTCTCATTCCCAGCCTTTTTAACCTCGTTACCGAAACTGTCTGCTTCTTTTCCTGCTCTGCCAAGCTCTTTCTGAACATTAACAAGCTCTCCATCCGTCCGACCGACTTCCTGCTTTGCTTTTTCAAGGTCTAGTTTTAGTTTAACAGCTTCATCAGACATTTGACCGCTTCCGGCGGCAGCCTTGTTGTATGCGGCTTCAAGCTCCTGCACCTTCTTAGCCTGTTCTTCATGTATTTTATTCAATACTTCCGACTGCTTAGCAAGTGCCCCCGCATCTTCTTTATTAACCTTATAAGCTTGGGATGCTGTTTTAAGCTCTGCTTGCAATACAGATAACGACTTATCAATACCTTCAACGGTTTTTGTATACTCCTTTGAGGTATCCATGCTTTGTACAAGGTCTTTTTCAGTAGCCTTTAACTGATTGCCTGTTGTGACAAGTGCAGCCTTAGAATCATTTAAAGCAACCTCAAAGCGGGTAATGACACTAGCACTGGCCGTGCCTTGCTCCTTTAATGCCGCCAAAGCCTTTTCGTTTTCAATAACCTTTTTGGTCTGTTCCTCGTATTGTCTCTTTAAAATATCCTGCTTTTTTGTCAGACCATCTATACTTTTGTCGTTTGCACCAAATTCAGCCGTTACAACCTTCATCTCAGAATTAAGCGTCTTAAGGGAGTTGTTTATATCTAGGCAAGCCTGTTTATATTCGCGTTCACCATCAAATTGTATTTTTGTACTAAATGAACCTTTAGCCATATCAAAAACCTCCCAACGCTGCATCTATGTCGTCTTGTGCTTCATCTGCTTTAAACTTATCCGGATTAAAGGATTTATGGATTTTAAATAGCGTCATGATTTTATAAAGTGTCATGTGCCAAACCTCTTGTTCCGGATATTTTAAAAGAACAACGCCTATATAAAGCAGAC
>CAYSTR010000353.1:0-3677 GCA_964433745.1 uncultured Oscillospiraceae bacterium
GCCGTCAGCCACGCCTGGTATTATTGCTACTGTCTCCCCACCGTTATGGTGCTTGAAATAGTAGCCCTCAAAATAGCCGTGCATAGACTTTTATCTTAACCTCTTATCCTTGGCTCTGGAGGCTTTTTTAGAATCCTTATAGACAATCTTCTGCATTATAGCTATACGTTTGTACCCCAAAACATACCCGACACCGCAGAATACCGGTATAAATACAGGTAATAAAGAAAGCACTATAATTGCAGCCCACGACAGGTCAGTTATATATGATGTTGTACCTGTAAACAGGTTTAGTCCCGGCAGTATCTGTGCGGCAATAATCTTATAGATTACGAGAAAATCATAAAACAAGCCGGCTTTACTCAACAGTAAAAGAATAGATACTAGAGCGGATGGTATAGCTGCAATAGCTCCAATCTTGAATCCTCTCTTCAGATCCTCCTCCATGCGCCCGAACTGTACCATGTTGTTGTTCTTATCCCCCTCTAACCACATGGGTGAATATAATAGAGGGATATAGATAAACAGGTTACAAAATTGAATAAGCACCAGTCCCAGAGTATATTCCGTCAACCCGCCTAAAAAGAACAAAACAAGAAAACACAATACCGTTCCTAGTACAGTATACCCAAAAACCCTTATTCCCATTACATAAATTGGCTTCGGTTTCATAATAATCTCCTTTTAGCCTACAGACCTTCTTGTGATAAGCTTTTATGTATCGCTGCCGCTGCTTTCTTCCCCGCTCCCATAGCCATAATAACCGTCGCGGCTCCTGTTATTATATCGCCGCCCGCATACACTCCGGATATAGAGGAGAGCATGTCCTCATTTACAGTAATAAGCCCTCGTTTATCCACCTCTAACCCCTGTGACATCTGCGCAATCAGGGGATTGGGATTTGTACCTATAGCGATAATTACACTGTCTGTTTCTACCTTAAAGTTTGATCCGTCTTTCTCTATGGGGCGTCTGCGTCCCGATTCGTCCGGCTCGCCCAACGTCATTTCGACACACTCGATAGCCGCCACATGTCCTTTTTCGTCCCCTAATATCCGTACAGGAGCGGTCAGCAGTTGAAAGATGATGCCCTCCTCCTTGGCGTGATGTACCTCCTCCAACCGGGCAGGCAGCTCCGCCTCCGAACGGCGGTACACGATAATTACCTCTTTCGCACCCAGACGCTTTGCACTCCGTGCTGCGTCCATCGTCACATTTCCCCCGCCAATGACCGCTACACGTTTAGATTGCTTTATGGGTGTGTCGTAATCGCTGTCATATGCTCTCATGAGATTTATACGAGTAAGAAATTCGTTTGCAGAATATACTCCCAGTAGATTCTCTCCCTCGATACCCATGAACTGCGGCAGACCCGCACCGCTTCCGATAAACACAGCCTTGTAGCCCATCTCGTTTAGCTCATCAAGCGTTGCGACCTTACCTACAACCATATTGGTCATAATCTCGACACCCAGAGCTTTAAGTGCTTCTATCTCCTCGGCTACAATGTGTTTGGGCAGACGAAACTCCGGGATTCCGTAGGTCAGAACTCCGCCGGGTGTATGAAACGCCTCAAATACCGTCACGCTGTAACCTAACCGAGCCAAATCCCCCGCACAGGTAAGCCCTGCCGGTCCTGCTCCTACGACAGCCACCTTTATGCCGTTTTTCTCGATTTGATGTGTATTTTTTCTGCCGCTTTCCAGATGGCAGTCCGCAGCATAACGCTCCAACCGTCCTATAGCAACGCTCTCACCTTTTATTCCGCGGACGCATACACCCTCACATTGATTCTCCTGCGGACAGACCCTGCCGCATATGGCGGGGAGTGAGTTTGTCTCGGTAATTATATCATACGCTTCCTCGGTATCCTCCCGCTTTAAGGCGGCTATAAACCGTGGTATATCCACATTCACCGGACATCCGGCGACACATGGCTTATTTTTGCATAATAGACAGCGTTCTGCTTCCTCTTTTGCCTGTTCCGGTGTATATCCCAGCGATACCTCTTGAAAGGTCTTGTTTCTTACATGCGGTTCTAACACAGGCATAGGTACCTTTTTGGGCGACATGTTCGGCATTATTTTCTCCTCTTATTCTCCGCGCAGACGGCAGATATGAGCTTCCTCGTCCTTATAAAATGCATTACGCCGCATAAGCTCGTCAAAATCCACATGATGTCCGTCAAAATCCGGTCCGTCCACACATGCAAACCGCGTCTGACCGTCCACCGTAACCCGGCATCCGCCGCACATACCCGTCCCATCCACCATGATAGGATTGAGACTGACCGTTGTTTTAAGGTTATATTCCTTGGTCAGCTTGCATACAAACTTCATCATGGGTGCAGGACCTACTACAATCGCCTCGTCATATTTATTTCCCGCATCTAAAAGTGAGCGGAGTTTATCTGTAACAAAGCCCTTTTCACCGTAGCTGCCGTCGTCCGTCGTGATATAAAGGTTGTCGGAAGCTGCGCGCATCTCCTCCTCGAGAATGACTATGTCCTTTGAGCGAAAGCCCGCAATAATATCCACAGCACATCCCATATCATGCAGTGCTTTAGCTTGCGGATAGCAAATAGCACACCCCACACCGCCGCCTATAACCACAGCCCGTCCGATTCCGGCAAGCTCTGACGGTTTACCCAAGGGTCCTACAAAATCTAGAATACAGTCTCCAATATCTAGCCTGGCCAGAGCATTAGTTGACCGACCTATAAGCTGAAAAATTATAGTTATTGTTCCTTTTTCGCGGTCATATCCCGCTATAGTCAGCGGCACCCGCTCGCTTTTTTCGTCAATACGGAATATTATAAACTGTCCCGCTTGCGCCTTTTTTGCAATAAACGGCGCATTTACCTCCATAAGAGTAACAAACTCATTAAGAGGTTGTTTTCGTACTATCTCAAACATTGCGGCCTCCGGTTAATTCTATTCCTGTCATTATACACTATTTCCTGCTCTATTGCAAGCATAAATTATGTCTTTATTGTCATTTTATTAATATCAATGTATAAATAGTGTATATTATCAACAAATTTATGCGTTATGACAGACTATCCGCGTAACCTCTAAGCCGCATTAACTCTTCCTCACCATCAATAAACTCGACAGTGAAATCATAGGTTACCGATTCTCCCGGAGAAATATATTTTATCTCACCATTTTTTAATGCTTCCTCGTAACCCTCCACATATGCATTGGCAGGTTCTAAGCCCATAGCATAATCGCCCATCCCCATCATCTTCCATTGAATGAAATGGTCAAGAAGCACGGCATCAAAATGTATGGCAACACCTAACCCCAGACTGTGATTATACACACCGGCAAAGGAGCGTCCGTCACTGCTGCGCTTTAGAGTATGATAGTAGCACATCTCCTCATATGCCGCATCGGGAACTTCTGTTTTAAAACAGCGGTTCAATCCGGTGGCGGCGTGCTCATTTCTAGGTTTTGTGGACTTTGCCGGAATGATTACCTCACTCTCGCTGCCGAGAATCGGATAACCCATATTAAAATGATAGAGAAGCATAAATTCCTCCGCCCTTGGAGTGAGGTTTGAAAGCTCGTCTTCAATAATTATGCTACTTCCCATAGCCGGAACGGTAATTCGGCGGGTCATTTGGAGAGCGTGGCCGAAAAAAGCACGGTCTGCCGCTTTTCGGGAACGGCTCT
>CAYSTR010000354.1:0-3668 GCA_964433745.1 uncultured Oscillospiraceae bacterium
TTGTGATGAAGCACCCAGCCCTTGTCGATACCATAATGCACCCTCGCCGTATCATTTCCCGGTTTTACCAGATTTTTTGCCTTATCCACAAAAGGCACACTGCACTCTTTGAGGTTTGCGGTAAAGACCGGCCAGTAGTTCATCTCATAGTTTATGTTGGTGGTAAACTTACAGTCCCATGCCGGAATCAAATCCTCATTCCATATCCCCTGTAGATTGGCAGGCTGACCGCCCGGTCGGGATGAGGACAGCATAAGGTATCTGCCAAACTGATAGTATAGCTCCACTAAGCCAAAATCCCGGTTTGCTACATACTCTGAAAGCCGCTTGTCTGTGGGAATCCCGGAAAAGCTGTCGCCGTCCCCCAGAGACAGTGAAACCCTGTTAAAGAGTGCCTGATAGTCCATTGTATGTGCATCTAATAGCTGTTCATAGGATTTCTTCATCGCTTCGGAAAGCATCCTTGTGCTCTCCTTTTCCGGGTCGGCGGATAAATCATTATAGCTTACAAAATTAGTGCCGACAGAAAGGCAGATGGTTACCATATCCGCTTCCAATATGCGGATAGTGTCTGCCAGAGCCTCCATGCGCCCGCCCTCATTGAGAACAGCCGCTCTTATCTGCAAGCGTACAGAGCCCTTCTCCGAATGCCAGTCGTTGCCCACGGCATCTACAACCAATAAATTGCCGCCTTGTACCGATACATCAGTGGCGGACAGTACCGCCTCATATCCCACGGAGAGGTTAAGAGACGCTTTCTTATTGGCTTTAAGGCGTATAACAAGCACCCTGTCGGGATAACTTGCAAAGACCTCTCTTTCGTACTCTATCCCTCCGCACACATAGTTCACCGTGCTGACAGCGGTGTTTAGGTCGAGCGCTCTTTTATAGCTCTTGGGATTATCATGTCCGCAAAAATCAAGCTTTAGCTTACCTAGTGGCATGAACGCACATTCCTGCCCGCCCAGCATATGTTTAGATGCTATTTTTTCCGCCTCTATAAACTCTCCCGCAAACAGCTTCTCCCGGACAAGCGTTAAATAATTTGCCGCACCATCGGTATTATTATTTCCGGGTGAACCGCTCCAGACTGTACCCTCATTGAGACTTATAGTTTCGGACGACACATTGCCGTACACCATAGCACCCAAAAAGCCGTTCCCCACAGGAATGGCATCGGTAAAACAGCTGTCCGCCGGTTTGTCATACCAAATAATGTTCTTTTTCATATAGTCCCTCCTCATATTCTAGGTAAGAAATACCCTGCCCTCATGATTTATAACCCATTCTCCCAATCCGTCGGCGCTGGGAGCTGTTATCTGAAACATACCGCTAGTGGTCTCTATCACCGGAGAGATGGTAAGCCCCATATCCCCCGCCAGATCCACAATACTGCTGCAAAATGCGCCGTGCTGTGAGAAGTAGGCACGCTGTTTATAGTAGAGCTTTCTTAACTCCCACTTAATAAGCTCATCCTGCGGAATGGTAAAATCCATGTCTTTGTCTGCAAACACGACAAAGCCCCACAGCTCGGGATAGTGCATATCCACAATACCCATGGGTGACCATACCCAGTTGTCCTCGGGATAGGGTCTTCCGGTCTCGGGGTTTATGGTTCTAATAATCTTACCGTCCTTTATCTCGGTTCTCCACTCCACGCGGGAGAAGTTAATGCGCCAGTATTCCCCTATACTCGGGGCGCGTTCCTCCCTTGCACACTCCTTTAGTATCTTCCACGGCATAGCAATCTCGACGCTCCAGCTCTTATTATCTGCATAGGGATTGTTAAGCTCACCGTCAATATACACGGCTTTAATAAGTCCGCTGATGTCAAAGGCGTTTATGGCGGGCGCACCGTCACGGTAGGGCTTTGCCAGCAATAAATCCCACACTGTACCCAGTGCATTCATCTCAAACTCGTAGTACAGATGAGTGTCGCCGTCCGGATCGATGAACACCTCAAAGTCGTTATCCACGAATATGACCTCGTCCCGCTGTTTTACCGTGGCGAATATCCTATCCTCCTCAAGCAGTGCGCCGATATAGAGGTATTCATCGTCCCACAGCATCTTTGCGCGGGTCTTTTTTGCGGGCTTGGGACGAATATCCCCTTCTATGTCGTTAAACTCCTCTGTCCAGGGTGCTTTTGCCCAAAAAGGCTTGTCAAGCCTGCCGTCCGGCACAAGCTTTCCGTCCGCCCTTTGACAGATGTAGTGCTTGGGATTAAACATTGTGACCGGCTCTCTTACCGCTCCATACCTTATTGCCATGTTTTAGCCACGCTCCTTTATATTTATGCGATTACTTCAAGAGTTCCCCGCAGTCGTATGTCCTCTGCGCTGGAACCCGCCATAAGGTTAAAAATACCCGGTTCGACCACCCATTTATATTCGAGAGTCATAAGCTTCAATTCATTGAAGCCCAGCTTAAATGATAAGGTCTTGGTCTCGCCCGGTTCTAGAGATATGCGCTTAAACCCACGCAGCTCAAGAGTAGAGCGTACAACCGAACCGACCACATCCCGGACATACAGCTGTGCTACCTCCTCACCCGCCCGATTGCCGGTGTTTGTGATATCAAATGACACAAGGGTCTCACCATCCGGCTTTATCCTATTCTCGGACAAGCGAAGATTGCTGTAGCTAAATGTCGTATAGCTCAATCCGTGTCCGAATGGATAGAGCGGTTTTCTGTCCATCTCTATGTACTTCTTTCCTCCGGCGGGTTTTCTGCTGTAATGCACAGGCAGCTGACCTACCGATTTCGGGAAGGACATGGGCAGCCGTCCGGCGGGGTTAATATCGCCAAACAAGACCTCGGCTATCGCCTGACCGCCTTTTTCTCCGGGATACCACGCCTCCACTATGGCGGGTATATGCTCGGACTCCCATAATACGGAGAGAGGACGTCCGTTAATCAGCACCAGTACTACAGGCGTGCCGGTAGCATATACAGCCTTGACCAGCTCAAGCTGCTTGCCGGGGAGGTTCAGGTCTGCACGGTCAAAGCCCTCACCGCAGGTTTCATCCGAATCCCCCACGGCAACAATGGCGACATCGGCGGCTTTTGCGGCGGACACCGCCTCGTCTATATTTACCCCGCCGTTATTGTAGCCGAATATAATACGCGCACCGCGGGCGTCATTCTTATAATGAATACGCACACTGTAGGTCTTTCCCTCCAGAAAGGTAAAGGGTAACATCTGAGTGGTATTTTTCTCCGGCTTATCCCATGCGTCAATCAAAAGCTTATCATCCACCCACAGACGCATACTGTCCATACTGCTGATGCCGACAGAGCCTTTAAATGTCCTGTCCGGGCAGATACTCCCAGTCCAGCGTACACAGAAAGCTCCGGCATTTAGCTCCTCTGAGGGCTTGGAGAATATCCAGTTGAAATCGATCTGCTCGTCCGTGCGGGTCATCACAGGTGTACCGCTTTGTTCATAGCCGTTAAAGTACTCTCCCAATAATCCTCTTGTGCCCTCATTGCTCTTTAACCAACTGGCGGGTAACGGCATAATATCGGCATCCAACACCTCACAGCCCTTGGCAAAAAGCACCTCCGTTCCGGGAGATACGATACCTTTTATCCCATCAAGCAATGACACCGCCTCAAATCCGGCAGGAGCGGGACAGTAATCGCCCAGTCTTGCCACGGCGGCATTG
>CAYSTR010000355.1:0-3666 GCA_964433745.1 uncultured Oscillospiraceae bacterium
AGTGTCGTTCTAGTCAAGCAATGTTCTTGGCCGAGAGAAAAAGGATTGATATTTTCGATGCTGCCATTATTATAGTTATGGTTTTTGTGGGTCTTATAACCATCTTCCCGTTTATTAATACTATCGCGCTTGCATTTAATGACGGTAAGGATTCCATGCGAGGCGGTATCACCATCCTGCCTAGACGTTTTACACTCGACAACCTAAAGGTAATATTGAGTAACTATAAAATCTTCAACGGCCTGTTTATTACAATCGCAAGAACTATTATCGGCACTATAGGCGGACTATGTATTACAGCAATGTTCTCATATGCCCTTTCTAAAAAGAACCTGATAGGACAAAAGCTTTACTTAACCATGGCGTTAATAACTATGTATTTCGGCGGAGGCACAATTCCTACCTATATCCTGATGCAGAAGCTTAATCTCGTGAATAATTTTCTTGTGTATATTCTACCGGGTCTTATTAGTGTATGGAATGTAATACTTATGCTCACCTTTTTCCGCGGTATCCCAAAGGAGCTGGAGGAGTCCGCAAAGATGGACGGAGCGAGAGACTTTACTGTATTTCTCCATATTATTCTGCCGGTATCCAAACCCATACTAGCGGTAATCGGGCTTTATCTGGCGGTTTTTCAATGGAACAGCTGGTATGACTCTTATCTGTACATAACAAAGCAGGAGCTAAAGCCGCTGCAGTATGTTTTAATAGATATCATAAATTCATCCAAGGTATCGGAGATGCTCCCCGACAGTGCCAGCGGGGTAGCTCAAAACATTATGAATATGCAAAACGTGACCACAAAATCCATATCGGCTGCTACAATGCTTTTTACAATTGGGCCTATAATCTTCGTTTATCCGTTTATCCAAAAATACTTTGTCAAAGGGGTAATGATTGGATCAATTAAGGGTTAGCCCCCTCTTTATAAACACAGCTTACATACAGTGTATGTAAAATAAAATTACGGAGGTACTAGATGAAACTCTCGAGCAAATTAATAGCACTATTGTTGGTATTGGTTATGGCGACGGCTGCGATGGCGGGCTGTTCTCAAACCACCGCTTCCTCAAATGCTTCATCCGTTTCACAAAACGTTCAATCTACAGATTCTTCAAATACGGCATCTACTGATGAGCAAAAGGAGGTATTAGAGGTAGAGGTTTATTTGAACTACAGCTGGTGGGTAGTAGACACCCCGTTTGATGGTTCGGATGAAATCAGTAAATGGATTATGGACAATAAGCGTATTAAGCTAAACTTCACAAATCCCGGCGGTGATGAAGCCGAAAAGATGAATATCATGATTGCCACCGACACATTCCCCGACACTATTATGATGGAACGCGATGCGAATGCAAAGAAGTTGGTAGAGCTCGGAAAGATAGTCAAGCTGGATGATTACATAGAAAAATATCCGGGCTACAAATCGGTTGTCAGTGAGGAAACGCGAAAGATAAGCAGCTACAACGGCGGTGTCTATAATCTGCTCAACTGGCCCTTAAATAGCGGCTGGATGGGGATGCCCAGAATGTTTTACCTCAATCAGCAGATGTATAATGATCTAGGCAAACCGGATATAACCGGAATAGAAGGCTTCTACAACTACCTTAAAGCAATTAAGGATGCCGATTTAAAGGTTAACGGGCAAAGTGTCGTCCCCTTGCAATCCGATTCTTCAAAGTCTCCCGCCTCTACCTTAATGCTATGCTTTGACGGCGGTTTAGCAGGATATGAGGAGGTAGACGGAAGATTGCAATATCAGTTCCGTAAGCCGGGTACATTAGATGCAATAAAGTTTCTTAATAAGCTATACAATGAGGGTCTGATAAACAAGGATTGCTTTGCAGAGCAACAGGATCAAGTAAAGGAAAAGGTTCTCAATGGACGTGTAGGGGTGTATTTAACAGACGGCAGCCTGGTAGACGAGGCAATCGCCGCTTACCGTTCGGGAGAGACGGATTTTACATACGACGCTTTTTGGAAATGGCCCGCTCCTGCAGGAAAGAAGCCATCCGACCTCTATGCCGGATCTTATAACAATTTAGGCTGGAATGCGTTATACATCACATCCTCGGCAAAGGAGCCGGAGCGTATATATGAGTTCTTTGACTGGCTCATTACCCCGGAGGGACAAAATGTAGTTGCCTTTGGACCGCAGGGCTTACTTTGGGACAATGTAGATGAGAAGGGTGTCCCCATCTTAAATGAAGGTAAGTCGTTGGATTTGACCGCTGATGAGCTTAAAAGGCTTCCCTTGTATAAGTTCCAGTTCTTAGGGAATGCCACGTATTATGACTATGCAAAGCTCAAGATGAACGCCTCCGCTCCGGATGACAAGAAAAACCAAATGATGCAGTGGCAGTTCGAGGCTCTCAATGACCCAGGGGTTTCCAAAAAGAAGGATGTGACCTCCTGGACAGGCACCTCACTGGGGCAGGACGACCCAGAATATGCGCTCGACCAAGATATAACAAACTATATTCTTGATCAGTATACCAAGATGCTAACCGAACCGAATGCCGAAAACGTGGAGAAGCTGTACAATGAGACCTTGAAGATTATGGATGATAAGGGTGCAAAACAGGTAGAGGATCGTTGGAATGCCATATGGCAGCAGAATAAAGCCGCTTTTGGTATATAAATTAACACATAGAATAACTCTAAGTATACGGACACTCTGTTTAAAGAGTGTCCGTAGAATGGCTGGGGGAGGTATTTAATATGTATCGATTATTGATTGTGGATGATGAGCGGTTGGACAGGGAGGGGCTGGCTAATCAAATCAACTGGGAGCAGTATGGCATTATTGAAATCCGCATGGCTAAAAACAGTTTAGATGCCTTGGAGCAATATAAAGCCTTTCCTGCTGAGATAGTTTTTACAGATGTAAAGATGCCGGGAATGAACGGCATCGAGCTTGCCGAGCATATAAAGCAGCTTAATCCGGAGGTAGTTATTGCCTTTGTCAGCGGATATGATGATTTTTCCTTCTTAAAATCAGCTATTCAATTAAAGGCATTTGAATATATCCTAAAACCCGTTCAAACAGATGAATTGACTGCTATTGTCGACAAATTAATGACCGCATTGTCGGAAAAGCAATGTGAATTAAGACTAAAACAAGAGCTTGTAAACTTTACTAACCTCTTTCCACATCTGAATGAGCATAATAGCGGGATTATTCCTGAACTTGATGAGACCTACTATGTTAAAAAGGATCAGCTATTAAAAGCTATTAACAACCTTGAAAATGAGCAGGTTGAGGCATGTATACACGATTTATTTTGTTGGATGAAGGAAAAGGGAGCCTTTATTCCGGCAATTATTAACCAGGTGTGTTAGACATCATCTTTTCAGTAAAATTAATAATTCAGCAATATAATTCATCTGAAAAAGAAATTTTTGGTAAGGATAATATATTAGTAGAAAAGCTTTACTGCTTTGAAACCATTTTGGATATCGAGCAGTGGATGAAAAATATACTGACGGCTTGTATCCAGTATGTCGAGGCAGAGAAGCAAACCGGGGGTTCTTACATTATTTATAAGGTGCGAAGCTATATAGAAGAAAACTATAGTAAGCCAATTAGTCTCAAGCAAATAGCATCGTCGATCTACTATTCACCTAATCATCTTGGTAACCTATTCAAGGAAAAGACGG
>CAYSTR010000356.1:0-3665 GCA_964433745.1 uncultured Oscillospiraceae bacterium
CTCCAACGGAACAATTGTCTCCTCTGTCGTGATAATTCCCTTAGCAAATGCTTCTGTCGCCCAGCCTAAGCATACACCGGCAGACATGGCATCCACACCGACATTTTCTACTACCTCAATAAGCTCCAAAATCTTGTCACTGTCGGTCACTCCGATGAACGACCCCAGTGCAAATATAAGCTCATAGTCATATCCAACGGTTACATTCTCATACTCATAGCCATGGTCAAACTCGCGTCTAAACTGACCGATATGAATACATCCTACAGGACAGCCGACACAGGCCATCTTTCTTAT
This sequence comes from uncultured Oscillospiraceae bacterium, assembly GCA_964433745.1. Classification (GTDB taxonomy): domain Bacteria; phylum Bacillota; class Clostridia; order Oscillospirales; family Ruminococcaceae; genus CAYSTR01. The sequence goes on from CAYSTR010000356.1 coordinate 298, forward strand.
AAGATTCTTCCGAGCAAAGGTATCACCCGATATATTATGCGCTTCCTCACATGTACCGCTTTGCAAATTTAGCGTCGGCATACCGCCCGCCGCGCTCAATGATTCGACATTTATAGGCGTACCCGCATCATGATACTTGGACATAAGCTCTGTGCCTGTAGCCTTTTTGTATAAATCGGTGTAGACCTTGAAATACTTCTTAAAGTTCCCTATGGGGATTGTCTTATCGCCCATTATAACAACGGCCTTGCACTTCTTACTGCCTAAAACCGCACCTAAGCCCAGCCGTCCGAAGTGGCGGTAGGTATCCACACAGACACTTGCATACGAGCAAAGATTCTCGCCCGCAGGACCAATCCTTATGATTGAGCGTTTACCCTGCCCTTTCTCCATTGCGCGTATACGCTGACCCACCTCATCCGAATCCATGCCCCAGATGGCGCGGGCATCCTTTATTTCGACACGGTTGCTGGCTATCGAGATGTAGGACGGACGCGGGGATTTACCGCTTATTACAATAGCGTCAAGACCGGCATTGAGCATACACAGCGCCATTCGTCCACCTGCATAGGACTCACCCAGCTCGCCCGTAAGCGGGGAAATGAACATCGCTACGGTTTTTGTGATGACCGGAAATATAGTGGACAATGCCCCTATAGCAAAAACAATTGGTTGAGCCTCATTTAACGGTTCTAGGTCTGGATGCAGATTCTCTTCCAAAAGCTTGGAGGCCACACCTACACCGCCTATATATTCAACAAGATCCTCGCGCTTCTCTATTCTGATCTTGCCGGTTGTGAGGTTGACATAAAGCACTCTTATAAATTTCTCATTCAACATCCCCGACATCCTCCATCTTCAAGCATTCATGAGGACAGTAACGTGCGCACACTCCGCAGTGCTTACACACTATGGGGCTTGTGTCCTCCGGAACAAAGTTTATAGCTCCCACTATACAAGCCTCTTTACATTTCTGACAGCCAATGCATAAATCGGGATCAAATATAACCCCTCCGCCCTTACGCTTAGAGAGAGCATGTGTAGGACACGCTTCCATACATGCTCGTTCATCATTACACGCAAGACAAACAGTCGCGACAAACTTACCTGTCATACCTCCCGAAGTTCTTATCTGAATAGAACTACGCGTTATTGAATGGTTTTGATGATTAAATGCCGCACATACAAGCTTACATGTAAAACAACCGATACACTTATTCATGTTAGTGGTCTTTAAAACCTTGGCCATAATAATTTCCTTTCAAAAAGAAAGATTGACAAAAAATAAACTATTTATATTTTATCATGGATAAACAGAAAAAGCAATAAAAAATCAATTCAATTTTTGTAAAAATCCTGTAGAAAATGAATTTTCAGACAAAATATATAGATATATAAAGCTTTGTTAGCGTATAATCTGTAATATTGTGCATTTACAAACCAATGTATCATAATGTATACTGTAATCACAACATAATAAGCGGTGTAGACAGCACCGGGGTGCTGAGTAATCGGCTGAGAGAGTTTAACCTTAACCCGTATACCTGATCTGGGTAATGCCAGCGTAGGAAGAATGTAGCACCGGAGCATTTCCGGTAAAACATATTAATTCATGCGCTGTAGGATATCTACGGCGCTTTTTTACGTTAGGATATTATGTTGAATATACGTTAAGGAGTTACATATGCAAAGGTCAGCAAAAACACGTCTCCTCATTATTCTGCAAAGCGCACTTCTTCTGGCTCTGGCTACGGTACTCTCGTTTATCACAATCTTAAAGCTCCCTTACGGAGGGTCAGTTACACTGCTTAGTATGCTGCCGATTATCTATTTTTCTCTCATGTACGGTGCAAAATGGGGTCTTTTAAATGCTTTCGCCTATTCACTGCTTCAGATGCTTCTGGGCTTCTATGCACCACCTGTACAGGATTTTCTCTCGTTCGCCGAGGTTATTCTACTAGACTATGTTATAGCATTCGGTATCTTAGGTTGTGCGGGAATATTCTACAGAATGTTCAAAAGCTCCCCTCTTAGCGCGGCCGCATCTGCCGCAATAGTCATAGCTCTTAGATTTTTATGCCACTTCCTATCTGGAATAATCATCTGGTACTCGTACGCTCCAGAGGGTCAGCCGGTCTGGTACTATTCCCTATACTATAACGGTTCATATATGGGAATAGAGCTTATTCTCACCGCTATTGCCGCCTTTATCCTTCGTAAAGCCATTAACCCGGAGAAGCTCAAGGCCGCTCAATAAACATTGCTCATAAACTCCAACATACCCTCCTCACGCATGGAAAACGCCGAATTGTCCGCTACTATAACATGATCATAGAGATTTATTCCGATTCGGTCAAGAGACGATGCCACAAGTGAGGTAAAATCCAGATCGTCCGTTGAGGGAACGAGATTACCACTGGGATGATTGTGACATAAAATTACATTTACTGTTGAGGTGTTGGCGACAGTATCCATGATATGCTTTAGCTCCACATTCATATGTCCGGGTGTGCCGACAGTCAGCTTGGTTTCCTTCTTTATCAGGTGCATACCCGCATTAAGGCACATAACATATAACACCTCATACTCGTTCATGACATGCAGAGCTTTACACATCTCCATAATCTTTAGGTAAGAATCCAGTACGGGATACTCCCCCAATCTGCCGCGCAGAACATTGGGGATAAACATACCAATCATAGCAAAGTGCTCGTCTGTTCTCTTACTTACACCCGGAATACTTAAACGTTCCGCGGATGATGCCTTTGCCATTCGGTCTATGGTACCAAACCTGTTAATAAGCTCCTCTGCTATATACTTGACATCCCCCCTTGGAATTGTGAAGTAGAGAATAAGCTCCACAATATCAACTAAAGGCATGTTTTGCAGTCCGAATTCCATCATTCTCCTGCGCATAAAACGCCTCCGCTCTGCCCATTCGCTTACTCTTCTTTTTGTTCCGGTTTTCACTTTTTCTGCCCCCTATTAATAACAGTTAAAGCCGATTTTTTCGGCTTTATTTTTTTTCTTCTTTATCGTCTAAATAAATCAAAATACGTCATAATTATAAAAAGAATAATATTTTAGGCGTTTCCCGCATATAAATGCTACAAAAGCGTATTGGAGTGGTGTGTATGAAGGGACTGCCCGAAGAGCGGGCGATAAAGCTGGCTCTTTACATCATAGAAAATAATGCCACTGTCAGACAGGCGGCCGGAGTGTTTAATATAAGTAAGAGCACAGTACATAAAGACGTTTCAGAGCGCCTACACAAGCTAAACCCCTTACTCTACCGTCAGGTGACCGATGTCCTGCTGACAAACAAGTCCGAACGTCATATAAGAGGAGGTCAAGCGACTAAGCGGAAA
>CAYSTR010000357.1:0-3651 GCA_964433745.1 uncultured Oscillospiraceae bacterium
AAGTCGCCGTCCCAGCAGTAGGAAAGCCAACAAAACTGTCCGAAGTTGGGTGTGCCATCCTCCTTATATGTTCCGAAAATAAATAGCGACTGCGGACAAAAGCGGTTACTGTGTGGTACTGATACATTTTTCATTACAATTCACATCCTTTATATTTTTAATTATACCCAATTAATAATAAGAGGAACAAGCACCGGTACAGCGAGTGTCAAGAGCACACCGCTCACCACTGAGAATATAGCCGCTTCCTTTCCCGCATACCGCGAGACCATGGGGAGTGTCGTATCCATAGCTGTCGCACCGCCCGGGGCAACCGCCGTCAGCTCGTCTAACCTTGCGACAATCGGAATGAGCATAAACGCCAGTATCTCCCGAAACACATTTGCAAGGAATGCGACTGTACCTAGCTGTGCGCCTGCCATGTCTCTGATAATAACCGCCGACAAGCTGTACCACCCAAACCCGGCAGCCACCGCGCCGCTCTCCCTCACCGTATATCCCATGATAATTCCTGCGGCGATTCCACCCGCCAGCGAGGCTAGTGCTGTAGTTATGGGAATAAGTACGATTTTAAAACCCCATTGCTTTATCCCCTTGAACACATCCTTATTGCTGCCAAGGTCAATTCCGACGCTAAAAACCAAGAGATAGAGTGCGATACTAAGCACTGTATCCGCATATCTTGCCATATCGGGGTTTATGAAGAAGCCGCAGATAATACCCGCCGTAAGACTTGCCAGTGCCACCGTCAGCATATTATCGCTCCTCCTCTTTCCCATGTCTTTTATGTTTTAGGATAAAACGGGACACAGGGTATACAGCGGCGATACTGGCAAGCACTGTCGCAAGGGCAAATATCATTGCCGAAAAGCCTGCGTTTAGAATGTTTTCCAGAAAATTAGGTGCAGATGACAGAGAAAGACCCATAGCGAACAAGAGAGCTGCTATGAGGATGACCTGCAACTTGCTGTTTGCCTTGAGAAAGCGTTTCGGTACGAATATACCCGCTATAATACCAATAATAAGAGCTACCAGAATGTATTCCAATTTATCCCTCCGCATGTATATACGGACGGAGCGTAAGCCCCGCCCGTATTATTAATTAATTGCTATTAGTTAAACTGTGGCAGATAGTCCTTGTTTGCCGCAAACATCTCGTCTACCATATCCTTTATCTCCTGCATGGAGCACACAGCCTGTGTGAGCGGGTCATGGAGTATGGCGTGGAATATCTTACGCTTGTCACCAGTAATCGAACCCTCAACCGCCAGCTCCTCACACATGGCACTGTGAGATACTAGTGTCGCCAGTTGGGCGGGCAGCTTACCTACTGATATAGCACGTACACCCTCCTTGCAGGCAATAGCGGGTACTTCTACGCAGCATCCGTACGGCAGATTCTCCACCAGACCAAAGTTTCTCACATTTCCGTTAAACTGGAATATCTCGTTGTCACCGAAACAACCGTTAAATATGTATGCGGCATACTCGTGTCCGCGTGATACATCGATGTCATCCTTAGACAGCCATTCCTTAATCTCGTTTTGCCATATGTCCTCACGCTTTAGGTATTCGTCGCGGATGTATGCATATAAACCGGGGTTCCAGCCTGTACCGTGTGTGCAGTACTTCTCGATTAGGTCTGGGCGTTTACGAAACCACGCATTATACTCCGAGTTGTGCCCGGACGATTCGGTTACATAGTAGTCAAGGTGCATAAACATCTCGTTTCGGACTATTTCTTCGTTATAGATTTCTGGATTGTTCATCGCTTCCCTTATTTTCGGGTAAGCATCAACGCCGTTCACCTTATAGTCGAGATAGAACGCGGTATGGTTTATACCGGCACAGGTATATGTCACATCCTTAATGTCCGCACCTATCCAGCGTGCGAGCATCTCCGCAGTACCCTGTACACTGTGGCACAGTCCTGTGATGTTAAGGCTTGTCTGCTCCTGCAATGTACGGCAGAGCATAGCCATAGGATTAGTATAGTTTAGAACTATCGCATTGGGTGCATACTTTTCAATATCGCGGCAGATATCCAGCATGACAGGGGCAGTTCTTAGATAGCGAAATATACCGGACGGTCCGCGGGTATCGCCTACATTAATGTCCACACCGTACTTTTTCGGTATCTCAATATCCGATCTCCAGATGTTAACCCCGCCTGCGAGTATGGTAATGACAACGCCGTCTGCACCGGAAAGAGCCGTTTTCCTGTCTAGAGTGGCGGTTACCTTGGCAGAATACCCACCCTTTTCGCATATCTTGTTACAAGCTTTTTCAATAGCATCTAGTCTTGTTTTGTCGATATCCATAAGGGCTATCTCTGCATCATGAAATGCCGGAAAGCTCAAGATATCCTTGACAAGTGTTCTTGTAAAGCCAAAGCTGCCAGCACCGATAAAAGCTATCTTTTTCATACTGTTTCTCCTTATAATTTATAATCTCATGCACATTATAAGTCTACAGAATGAAAAAATCAATAGCATTTATGCTAGGTCAACAAAAATCCATGTTATTGAGACTGCTACTGCTTACGTACCGTTTTAAGTGCCTGTCGGGTGCTTTTAACGTTGTTTATATTCTCAATGAGCATTTCTTCCATGTTCTTCATGAGATTATCCGCATAGTCGTTAGCGGCAGTCTTCATCTCGCGGGACTTCATCTGTGCGCTGGACAGAATCTCGTTGGCGCGTTCCTGTGAGGCTTTAACAATCTCCTCGTTTGCCACCATGGTACGTACACGCTCTTCCGCTTTTCTTATCATGGCCTCGGCTTCTCTTCGGGCGGCGGCGATAATCTCACCCCTGTCGGCTACTATGGCACGTGCCTGTTTTATCTCGGTGGGCATGTTAAGGCGTATATCGTCGATTAGCTCCTCTAGCTTCTCGACGTCCACAACGCAACGCCCGCCCGACAGAGGCAGGCTCCATGCCTTATCAAGCACATCGTCCAGCATGTCCAGAATATCGTCAATACTCATGTCCTTTTCCCCCTAGTTTATATTCAAACCCAACCGTTTTGTTCAAACAGCCCCTGCTTGACCTCGCTTAATATATCTGCCGGGATAAAGTCCGATATATCGCCGCCGAACTGGGCGACCTGCTTGACCATACTGGAGCTAAGATACATGTTTTCTGCCGATGTGGTCAAGAATAGCGTCTCTGTACCCGGATTCAGCTTAGTATTTGTCAGCGCCATCTGAAACTCATATTCAAAATCAGTCAGCGCCCTTAACCCCTTTACAATGGCTACGGCATTTTTTATCTTTGTGTACTCCGCAAGCAGTCCGTAGAACGTGTCCACCTCCACATTGGGAAGCTCCCTCGTCACTCGCTTTATAAGCTCAATGCGCTGCTCCACGGTAAACACCGGGTGCTTGTTGGGATTGTGTACTACCAGCACTATCACATGGGAAAACAGCTTGGATGCGCGTGTGATTATGTCAAGATGACCCTTTGTTACAGGATCAAAGCTGCCGGGACATACAACCGTGCTCATACGCTGTCCTTTCTGTACACCGTGACCTTAGTGCCGGAGTAAATGTACTCACGGGCGGTGTATCCCGGTAGTTCGGCAAGCTCTGTTTTCCTGTCGGTCTCGCATAGGATTATACCGCGCCCGCTCATCTTGCGGGACAGCTCG
>CAYSTR010000358.1:0-3638 GCA_964433745.1 uncultured Oscillospiraceae bacterium
GGTTCGAGCCAAAGTATACGAATTGTTCAGCTTTTATTATCAATTCGAGTCGAATGACTACGATGATATTTCAACCTTTATACACACTTGCTATGATTTATCAAAGTACCATACCTTTAAAAAAGAATGGTTTAATACAAATAAAAAACCACGAGATCAAACAATGCGCATTCAAAACGCAGATATTTTAAACAAGGCTCTATTCTGGGACTCTGATAAAAGAGTACCGTTTAAATGGGAATATTCAAAATGAATAACAACAGTAAAAACACGGCTCGGTTCATCACGAGTCGTGTTTTTTTTGCCTAATATGAAATTCGGTTGAGTTTCATATTAGGGAATCCGGGTTTTTGGTGTATAGTATGGAAAAGTTTCGTAAGCGTATAAACCGTATCCGATTAAAATGTGATTGACATTCCTGAGAAATGTCAAGTGAAATGAAAAATTCAAAGTGACAGGGTTACATATCCGTCGCAATAAAGGAAGGAAGGTAATTAATTCGATAACCTATGGAAAATAGCCTCTACTTATAAGGAAAGGAGGTTGGCAGCACCCTTTCCATCGGCCAAAATTATTTCTCATATGGTTGCATCGACTTTGAGATCTTATGGAGGTGAAAAAACACTTTAAACATACCATGGTATGGGTCGGTATATGTGGTATTCGTGGGGAATACCACTCTAATGCGCTCAATGGTCAAATGCGACTAACACTAACTACAGGGAAGTTCACCATTTCTCGGCTACACTACAACGAGAGGAACATAAGTTATGACTATAAATCCAGTAATAAAACCAGATGTAATGAACATTTTAAGCAGAGCCCCTGATCATATCAAGAAGTGTCGTATCGAGAGTTCACCCCTGCCTAAAGCAAAACCATCCAAGTGGGATAAGGTAAAAGGTTTCATAAAGAAAACATGGGTCTTCATCTCGTCCGCCTTAGTAATTATACCACCAGTCCTCAACGCCATTTCGCGGTTTAGAGAGGCTTCTAAGCGCCCACATTGGCCGACAAACAACAAAGGTAGCAATGGTGGTAGAGATGGTAGAGGTAATATCGTATGGTCAAAATGATCTATGACGATAAAGACTGCCCTATTTACAATTTTTATCCAAGGGTAGCCGCTGTCGTTAATGTCTATACCACTACAGAAGCTGAACCTATCCCCCATGTCAGGTTGAGTCTGGACTTCGGGGACAATCAGCCAAGCAAGGAGTTCACCATACCTTTAGCACAGCTAGACGAATTAAGGTGGCTGGATAAGGACATCCGGTGTCGGTTTAACCCCAAATTTGCACCGGCCAGGGTTCAGCGTTACCTGACGGATGCTATACGAACAGCATTACCCGATGCCCCGAAGGAAAGACAGTACCAAATCGATCGGGTTGGAGTACATAACATTAATGGCGAAATTGTTTTTTGTACTGGCAGGGGGCTAATAAGACCCTCTTCTGGTGTGAGACACCGACCAACTATTCTACTAAAACCGATGCCATACAGTTTGGATATCGACCCTAATCTTTCAGAAGCGGAGGCCGTGGCCGGGATGCTGGAATTGATAAGCCTCACGCCTGGCGCCGGTAGAATCATCTTGGCGCATATGCTCTTAAATATAATGCGTCATGTATACAAGGACGCTTGGAAAGCCCCATGCTTATGCGTATATCTGTATGGAAAAACAGGTACACAGAAAACGACAATATCTAGTTATTTGTCTCAGATATACAATCGTAGCAAGGGAATTGCAAGCCCTGTAAGGTTAAATGCTAGCATCGCGGCAGCCGTAGCAATTCTAAAGGAATACATTGACAGTGTTGCGGTTCTGGATGACCTGTTTCCTGCGGATTCCGGCCAAATTAGGTGGCAGCAGGAAAAAGTACTAATCGAGATTTCAAGATATATTTCGGATGGTACTCTCCCAGCCCGGATGCGAGGGAAAGAAATATCAAAGGGACCACCAACATGTGGGGTTTTGTTCACTGGGGAATATGTTATCGGTACAGGGTCAGATGCCGCACGGTTGCTGCCCATAGAGTCGTCACCTCCCGATGGCGAAAAACTGAAGTATTTTCAGGATAACCCGCTAATAGTCTCTACCTTCTATTATTTTTTCATTAGGTGGTTTATCGAGAATTATGATCAAATACAGGGTTTGCTAAAAGAGTGGCTTGCTATCTACCGCAAAGTGAACCTTGGTGTCCACGACCGTCTAAAAGAGACTCATTATTTTCTAAATACCTCATATGCTCTACTCCTACAGTACTGCTTCGACAAGGGATTCATTTCAGAGCAGGACGCTGAGAGGCTGCACCGTTCTTTCCTAGATTTACTTACGGTTTTGGTACAGGCACAGGAGGAGCGGGTAAGTCAAAAGCAATACAGTGAACCAGAAACGGCTAACTACTTAACCCGTATTCGTACTATGTACAAGGGAGATTGTTTTATTATCGCTGACTGCACGAAGCTTTACATTGAAGGGCAGCATGATGGGATTATCCACAAAGATTGCCTGTGGTTACGTAGTAAGACGCTCGGGGAGCACTTTCCTACAACCAGCCTTGCTGATATCACGGCTTCATTGTTAGCCCAAGGAGCTTTGAGGACAGGTAAGAACAGCCGTACCAAGCAGATTAACGGTCTCAAGGGTAAGCGGTTCTACGCTATACCGCTCAACAAACTAAACTAAAAGGAGTATTTCACATGCCTAAGAAAAAAACTGTTATCAACCCAAAGCCACTCCTACCAGCACTAAAAAGCAGTGACAGCTACGAGATTATTTCATTTGATGGATTTATCGTGAGGCATTCATCACTACTAAATTGAGGTTTGCGGCAGAGAAGTATTACTTGTTTGTCTCATTTATGCGTGTCCTGCGTGATGATGAATCTCGTGATGAAGATTCGTTCGATTTGAGTGAGGGAAACTACCATGAGTTCGACATCGAAATCAACACTATGCCAAACAGCCTATATTCACAACTACTGGCTTCAGTTTTTTATAATAGGGATCTACCAAAAGAAGCCTTTGGCCCTCATATGATAAGGAATAGCTTTGTAAGGCTTACGGTCGCCAAATCTAACGGCTATTTTCTATTAGGGGTACATCCAATCCCACAAATTTCTGATAAAACGCGGGAGTACTATGAATTGTGGAAACAACCTAACTAAGAGGGGGTAACCTTTTTGAATAACACATATTTATTTTCCGATTACCCGGATATCATCACCCACCCTGATCTATGCGAAATGTTACATATAAGCAAGAACAGCGCATATAACCTACTTCGGTCAGGTGTGCTCCCCCATATGAGGATCGGGAGAAAATATCTGGTACCCAAAGACAGCATTATCAATTATGTGACACAGAATCTACGGTAATCCTTTATACGTCCGGTCTCCTGTGGTATAATTGAATGACAGTTATGCTCTTGCAGGAGACCGGGAAGGGGGAACAATGACAACCAATTTGCAAGAGAACCGTAAACCCATCACAGGCAGTATCCAACCTAAACACGGGAAATGGTATGCCGTCCTCAATCTTTATGACGAAGCTGGGAAACGTAAACCCAAATGGATTCCTACCGGTGTATTTTGCAAGTGAAAAAGGGGCCATTGAAATAATTGAAAAAGGGACCA
>CAYSTR010000359.1:0-3630 GCA_964433745.1 uncultured Oscillospiraceae bacterium
AGCCCATGCCGCTGTGCATATAGTCGAGACAAAGCACTGTTTTACCGCATTTAAGAAGCTCGTAGTCATGCTTCTTCGCTTCTAGCTCTTCACGTGTGTAGTGAGATGCGTTAAACGAGAAGCTGTCTCCGTAGGCTGTGACCGCCATATTACCCGAAGAGAGACGGATGTACTCACAATCATAGTGAGATCCGTGCTCCTGCGGACGCACATAGGTGACATATTCACTGTCCACATCCGACTCGAACAACCCCATATAGGATGAACGGCATTTGTCTATATAGCTCTCGTTAGGGCCCATACCAAAGTAGCAAAGCTTTGTCATACTGTCCGGCAGGAACATCCTAATACCGAAACGCGGCAGAAACGGCTTTATCTGCTGTCTTTTTGCCGAAAGCTTCAAGGATATGGTTCCGTCTGACAATACTGTCCACCGTAGCACCATGTCTAAAAGCCTTGCAGAGCGGAATGTGCCGATCGAGGCTGTTGTATCGATTATAATCCGGTCGTGATAGCATGTAACTGCCGTGTCATATGCGCGGGTCATGGCGTGATGGTAATAGCTATATTTCCAATCATTCACAAACGGACGGTCATTGTCCACAGGAGCACGCCATATGTAGAACTCCCATGCCTTATCCGTAAACAGTCTGCCGTTTTTCTGCACTTTGTCAAACGCCGCACTCACCTTATCAAAGCGGTAACAGAAGTTATCACCGGTAATCTCTATGTAGCGTTTACCGTCAGAATAGCTGATCTGTCCGGGTGTGATAACAGGGGAGAAGAATCTGCCTGTAACCGGAAGCTCAAACTGGTCAAATCCCAGACAGTGCCCTTTTTCTGCATAGGGTGTATCCTTTGTACTTATATATTCGAGCATAACAAACGAGCGTCCGCTGTCGGGCAGAGAGTATGCTAGCACGATGGTGCTCTCACCATGAGCGGGTGTGGATGGTGCTGTTATTTTTCCGCTCTGCACCGTCTTACCGTTTTGCGTGACCGACCAGTTTATCTCGAGAATGTCTGCGATATCGGTAAAGTCCAGCTTGTTTTGCAGGGTGAAGGTTCCATTTTCAAGATTATCTGCACACGCAATAACCGGGCGGATGACATTTTTTAGCTCCTTTAGACTGTTGTGCGGTGTTCTATCCGGGAGCACCAGACCGTCCATGCAGAAGTTGTTGTCATGTTGAATCTCCCCAAAGTCGCCGCCGTAGCCGTACATAGGTCTGCCGTCCTCGGTATCCCCCAGCCATACGGCATGGTCGCACCATTCCCACACAAAGCCCCCGCAGAAACGGGGATACTTATATATGATGTCATAGTAATCCTTGATATCACCGGGGCCGTTACCCATGGCATGTATAAATTCGCACAGCACAATGGGGCGGGTTTCATTTTTATCTGCAAGAAAGGTGTTCTCGATATAATCTACCGATGGGTACATGTAGCTTACAATGTCAAGTACCTTAGTAGTCGCACCGTCACCGGGATTTGCCTTATGCTGCATACCCTCATAATGTACGATGCGGGTATCGTCATACCACTTAGTCCAGAGTATGGCATTTTCAATATTCTTACCGTAACCCGATTCGTTGCCCATTGACCAGAAAATGACACTGGGATGGTTCTTATCCCGCACCACAAGGCGTTTTATACGGTCAAGGATGGCATTATTAAACCGGGGGTCGGACGCTATACATGAGTAGTTTTCATCACAATAACTGGGATTAATAAGCGACACCTCTGCAACACCGTGTGCTTCCAAATCTGCTTCATCAATGACATAAAACCCCAAACGGTCACACAGCTCGGTGAATATGGGGGAGTTCGGATAGTGGGATGTGCGAATGGCATTTATATTGTACTGCTTCATGAGGAGAAGATCTTTTAACATATCCTCCCGGGATATAACATAACCTGTCTTAGGATTGGAATCGTGACGGTTAACACCCTTTAGCTTCACAGGTACACCGTTTATGCAGAGTATTCCGTCGATAATCTTAACCTCGCGAATACCGACATTACCGGTAATAACCTCGCCTTCTGTCTTTAGAGTGAGGGAGTAGAGGTAAGGCTTCTCTGCGTTCCACAGAATGGGGTTATTTACGCTAAAGCATACCTCGTTATTATGTATACTGCCTCTGGATACGATGTTCCCATCTGCATCAGAGAGTGTATAACCGACATTAGGGACACCCGCTGTAGTGAGTGATATGGTGATGTCGGCTGCGGTATACTTGTTTTTCAAATCAGTGCGGACGGTATAGTCGAAGATGTGGTTTTCCGGGCGGAACAGAATAAAAAAGTCGCGGAAGATGCCTGTCATACGCAGCTTGTCTTGATCCTCAAGGTATGAGCCGTCACACCATTTGAGTACGAGAATCTTTATTATATTGTCGCCGGTGACGGTAAAATCTGTAATATCAAACTCACTGGTGGAGTGGGAGACCTGGCTGTAACCCACAAAGCGGTTGTTTATGTATAGATAAAAGCAGGAATCCACCCCCTCAAAGCAGAGGTGCTGTCTAAACCCGCGCTTTTCGTCCGTAAGTGTAAAGCTGCCCGAATATATACCGCACGGATTATCGGCAGGCATATAGGGCGGGTCGTACGGAAACGGATAGGTCACATTCGTGTACTGATGTGCATCATAACCGTGAAACTGCCACATTGCAGGAGCGTACAGTCTGTCCCAGTCCTTTGTATCTGTGTCCAAGGTGAGAAGAGATTCATCCAAATCATGTATGCTTTTATAGAATTTGAAGCTGTATTCGCCGTTTAACAAAAGCATACGGTCGGACTGACTGCGGTGGTCATCGGACACCACTTCGGGTGAATAGGGAATGTAGTAGGCTCTGTTTTCCAGTGTGCCTACATGAAGAGTTTCAAGGTCTTCATAAAAACGAGGCAGGTTCATGGTTTATCACTCCTTATATTTTTAAGGTAAAAACATGGTCGGGAGCGCTCATGGAATCCTCCAGCTGTTCTGTCGTTGAACAGCCTAAAATGGCAGTGGCGGGGACATCATCCGATGTAATATAAGAAAGTACGGCGGCAGCGGGGGATATATGCTGGTCCTTGCAATAAGAAGCAAGCTTATTTAGTCTCTCCAGGTTTTTATCTGTTACAAAGCGTGTCTTTATTTTATTGTTTAGTGAATCTAAACCGTTCTCTATGGCTTTAGTGAAGAATCCTTTTGCCTGGGGTGAAAAGGCAAATACCGGTAAACGGTTTTCAGTATAACCCGCATACTCTGTGTCGTTCATACATACAAGTGTGGGGTCTCCGAAGCGTTCGGGGGTGCATTCCGCCAGACTCCAGAGTATCTGGCTTGCGGAAAATGGAAGTCTGCCGCGACTTTTTGCATATTCGTTGGCTTCGTTTATACGTGAAACTGTCCAGTTGGACGCTCCTATTACATGATAATGCTGTCTTAACTCCCACAGTGAGTCCATAATCTCACCGACGGGTATATTTTTATCGTCCCTATGAAGCCAGTAAACCGATATTCTATCCACACCCAATGCGTCCAGGCTCTCATAGAGATCAGATTTTATGTCATTAAAGCTCAACCGGGATACATTCATTGTATTTATATCGGGATGTGCCCCCTTGGTTGAGATGTGT
>CAYSTR010000360.1:0-2035 GCA_964433745.1 uncultured Oscillospiraceae bacterium
ATGCACCAACTGTCCCTGAATCATCCAAAAGTGTTCCGTCGGTGTGCCATAGCTTACCGAAGCCTGCTTTTTTACAATAGCATTTTACAAGAAAATCGCACAGCCTTAAACCCTTTTCTTTCCATAATGACTTTTCAATACCTGCCTTATTCAAGTCCTCATAGGCACTAAGAATCTGCCAGCCTGCCCATGCCATATTACAAGCATCGGTATTGAGCTTACATGGATTCGTCAAGTCCTCTGGAAAGTGACTGCCCAATAATCCATTGTCAAAGGAATTGTGGGTTATCCATGTGTCGATTACCGCAATACCGAGCATGAGGTTTTCCTCTTCTCCGCCGTGAAACGCATCATGAATAAGTGCGCGCGCCAGCAATGCATTTTGTCCGCACCAGCCTATTTCAAAGCCGATTCTTTTCCTCAATGCTCTCCCTGATTTATCAGGGTGCAGCCCGATAGTAAAAAGTGTATAGTCCCTCTCTTGATATAGTAGGTTGTTTTTAACATAAGAAATGCTTCTCTTCCAAACCTCTTCATTTGATAGAGATGTATCTGAGGAGAGATCAAGCACTGTCATAACATGGTCATAAACCTTTATTAAACCGTAGTTTTTCATCTGCGGTACGGATATTGACAGATAACATGACGTGTAAAATGCCTCGTCCTTGCATAATGAAATTGTACCTGTGACAGGCGCGGTAAAAGCATCTCTATTTGTATATGAAACAGGTGTTTCTAGAATAGGGTAATATATACGATGAGTGCACCCACCTTCATACTTATATAGAGATGAAGAGGAGAAAAAGCTTTCCTTAGTGGACACATCAGCAAACAATCCTACGCAGCAACCCTCACTTTCGCTGATAGTAGCAGAGGGTAAGCCGCTTCTGGAATAGGCAAAGCACCACGGCTTTCCATCCTTAGTCAGTCCCTTTGGTTCATTGCCGCTGCCAAAGGTATTTTCATTATAGAGAACGCATGGAATTAGTGTGAAATATGGGTTCCCCGGCACATTAACCTGCGTAAAAAAAATAAATTCCCCTTTTTTTTCGGATATATTTTTATAACACCGTTCAATCTTGAAAAAGCCCTCCTCCAGCATTGTAATGCTTTGAGATAGTATGAGCCTTTCATCGAAGTATTCGGAATAATGCTTGTCATTTTTTATATACATTTCCCTTTGAGTTAAGGTATACTCTATTTCACCGTAAATATAAGCTTGTAAATGCTCATTGCATAAAAGCTTCTCTGCTGCCGCGAAGTCTCCCGGCATGTAATTCTCCCCCTTTATTACATAGGGACTGTGACATTATAACACCACAGTCCCTTTATCTTTGCAATATTAACCCTTTAAATAACGCTCATATGCCGCTTGGTTGATTTCAAGGAGGGTGGGAAGACCGATTTTATCAAGCTCTGCAAGATAGCTGTCCCATTCCTTCTCAACTTGACCGTTACGTATCCATTCTGTTACCTTTGTTTCAATAAAGCTTGTGAAGTTTGTTTGTATATCGGACAATCTTTCTGACTCATCCTTTGTATACATAACAGGGGGGAAGTAGTCTGTTTTAAAGTAGGGATTATAATGCTTCACTGTATAGGCTACCTTTTTATCGGCAGACGGAATACGTATGTTCTTTCCTTCGGTATAATCCTCATAGGATACCCACCACAGACCGGTCCATGCCAAACAGGAGTTATTTCTCCAAGAACCGATGGACATCCCCTCGGGAGGAGTTTCGGAGATTGTAAATGTCCCATCTGACTGCTCAATTAATCGGTCGCCTATTTTACCCTCGATACATTCCATTGAACGCATAGGATCATACCAATAGTCAATCCATCTTACCGCTACCTCGGGTATCGTACATGCAGTAGTTATAACACCGCCGTTTCCGCACCATCCAAATGCGCTGTCGGCTACAACAGGATCCTTTCCGTCAGGTCCCTTGAGCAGCGGCATGTAATCGTACTGGTTAATTATTTCTTGGTTTGGAATCACATTCGACAAATCCCAAAGATGAGTAGAACCAAT
>CAYSTR010000360.1:2045-3624 GCA_964433745.1 uncultured Oscillospiraceae bacterium
TCGGGCTTGTAGGAAAGGCAGGTGTGATCCTGGAATTGTAACAGGATCCATATTCAGATTTGCACTGAACTGCTCGCCGTTTAGTATAAAGGTTTCCTCATAAATAAGCCCGTCCTTATACAGCTCGCTTAGGTAAACGACAGTATTCTTAAAGCTTTCACTTGTCGAAAAGGTAGTAACCTTACCCTGCTCTATCGACATATAATTGCCGGTAAAGGGTATACCGAATGCATTAAAGAAATTTTTAAAGTTTCCTATACCTTTTGACGTGAGGAATGGGATTTCATCGGCCTTACCGTTTCCATTCGGATCCTTTTCCTTAAAGGCCTTTAATACCTCTTTATATTCATCAATGTTTGTCGGCATTGCAAGGTTAAGCTTTTCCAGCCAACTCACATTTATAGCGCTGATATTTCCCGCTCTGCTCCAAGGTCCTCCGGAAACACGCGGTACACCGTATAGATTTCCATCGGGTGCAGTAGCAATTTTACGGTACTCCGGTTCTAGATCCATGCGTTTTGTTACATTAGGACCATACTCTGCAATCAAATCCTGCATAGGAATTAATAGCTCCCCGCCGTATGTGGCAATATCTGATGCATTTATGCCTTGAATTATCATATCGGGCAGATCACCGGTTGATAGCATCAGGCTCTTTTTTTCTACAAAGCCCTGAGAACCCGGATTAATCCAGTCGATTTTTACATTGGTGGCTTTTTCTGCATCCTTTAATATCTCTAGGGTATTTAGGTCTGCCGGTGCGTCCGGTGCGGCACCAATCAGAACACGCAGGGTGACAGGGGTATTAACTATGGGGTAGCCCGTAGGATTAAAATTACCGTTTGTTTGCTCTGTTTGACTGGACTGGGACGAGGAGGCTTTACCCGATTCCGAGGTCTTATCTGTGCTTGAGGTGGGATTGCTCGAGTTGCACGCCGATATCATCCCCGTTACTATTACAAGCGCCATGATAACTGCCAATGCTTTTTTCATAAATGCACACTCCTTTTCTTAATTCCCAATGATATATAACAAGGCATTAACGCTCATGTTACTGAATTTGATTATCCCTTTAGAGAACCTATCATTACTCCCTTTACAAAATATCTCTGAACAAAAGGATAAAGGATAAGCATAGGAAGAGAGGAAACGATAATAACACCGTACTTAATAAGCTGCGCTGCCTTTTGCCGTTCAAGGATGGAAACCATATCCATACCTATCATGCCTCTGTCGTTTCCTTCATTTATAATAAGAAGATCTCTCAGCACCAGGGTTAAGGGGTGCATACTGCGGTTCTCAAGATAAATTAAAGCGGAAAAGTATGAATTCCATTGAGCTACTGCATAGTATAGAACCATAACCGCAATTATGGATTTAGAAAGCGGAACCACAAATTCTACGAAGAACCTAATATTTCCGCACCCGTCAATAGACGCGGCCTCAAACAGTTCATCCGGAATACTGCTGCTAAAGAAGGTTCTTGCAATAATTACATTCCACACGGATAATGCTGAGGGCAGCACAATGGCGAACACAGTATTTAACAGATTTAATTGTTTGACTAATAGATAGCTGG
>CAYSTR010000361.1:0-3600 GCA_964433745.1 uncultured Oscillospiraceae bacterium
TACAGCACCAAGGAGAAGGTCAGCAACATCAATGTCCCCCATCTGCACTTTGGGTTGCAGCTTATATTTGACGAAAGCCAGAAAGAGGGCAATAATGAAATCTGGATTGACCTGTATGCGCTCACTAACCTGTTGCAGAAGCACCGCTCCAAGGTCTGGCGCGACCCGGAGACTAAGGAGTACTACAGCATGAACAATGACATTGTGCTGGCGGAGGATTAAAAATAGACAGAGGGCAAAAGCCCTCTGTTTTTATACTTATACTAATTACAAACTAAGAGTAGTCTAAGGCTGTCTTTTGCCAAGGATTTTGCTTATTTGGTGGTGTTTGAAGTGCTTTTCATTTCCATATTCAACAAAAGCAAAAAAGCTATTTCTAAAATAACCATAATAATTGTTAAAATTAATGAAGTAAATATACTACCTAAGATTAATGCAACTATCGGAATTGCTATAGAAAGAAATTTGTAGCTATTAGATTTGTATAACCATGAATAAGGTAATAAATGCGCGCCGAAAACCATAGCGTATACCATTACCATCTTCTCAGGAACTGCATTAAAAACCCACATTACTATAAGGAGATACAGCAGTTGATTAAGTGTAAATAGAAAACCTAACTTACCCAATGGATTGCTTTTATCAAAAATATCAACTTTTATAATTTTTCCAACTACCCATGCCAAAGGTAACAGTGGGCACGAACAACAGAATATTAATAAGTTTGTGGTATAAATAGGTAAATTAAGTAAAATTACAATGGTTATGAGTAACCAAATAATAACCGATGCAAAAATGAAAGGAATACCTTTCTTCTGTTTGATAATATTATCATTTCTTAGTTCTTCAAGATTCATATCATCTCTCCTTATTTAGATATGACCTATTCCGACTCCTGCTGTTCCGAGACATCTGCTTCGGTTACATTTCCCTGTACCGCTTCCTTGACCTCGGGCTGGTAAACGTAGTCCTCGCGGTAGATAAGCCACTCCAGACGGTCTATTTGTACGCCTGTGTTGGCGGCGAATACATTGTTTATGCACAGAACATCGGTGATACTGTTATTCTGGATAAAGCGGATGGCGTTCTTTTGGAAGTAGCGCATATCTGCAATATATACCTGTTCAAAATGCGACAGGAGATAGGGGGCAAAGGCGTTACCGTAGGATTCCTTAAATACGATGATGCGCCGTCCGTTTTGCACCTCCGGATTGTCGATGCGGATGAGCGGATAGTCCCCGCCCAGATAGTAGCCGTAGCAGTTGCCGCCCTTGACCTCCGGGTAGAACACCTGAGCGGGTACGGCATAGTCGGGCGCACCCTTGCGAAAGAGCTTTGCTGTGTAGCTGCCGGGAATACCGAAGTACTCGAATGTGTCGGGGTTGTCACGAAGCTTTATGTCGCCTGTAAAGCCGTAGAGAGAGCCGACAAAGCCCTCTATGCTTCCGGTGGTAAAGTCGGTCTTTTTAAGCGGCTCAAATCCGGCAGAGCGGCAGAACGCTGTATAGGCGTAATAAGCGCCCAGTCCTGTCCAGTGGTGGTCGGTATTAAAGAAGATATATTCGCCCTTGTGCTTCTCCATCTCACTGTAAGCGTCAACCGGTATGACCCCGCCGGTCAGGGAGGAATAGATGTGGTCTATCTGTACCTTTTGGTCACCCGACATGCTTTTATATTTGTCCGGAAGCCAGAAGGCGGCACTGGTGGGTACGACTGTATTGTATACGTTGACCGAGGGTAGAAGCTCCTTAAATTTAGACACTACACCGGCATATCTTGTTCCCGCCTGCCGACTACCGCCGAACAGCATAATACCGCGTCCGTTGAGACTAACAATGCCGTTGTGTACCTCGCCTATGGCATTCTCGTCCGGCATGAACTCGGTGCTCATGGAGGATTCGGGCTCACTCTCAGGTTCGCTGGAGGATGGAGTGCTCGTTTCACCGGAGGAAACGGACGAGCTGTCGGGTGCAGAGGATGACGATGTACTAGAGCTTTCGGCTGTGATTATCCTGTCATCCTCGCCGCCCGAATTGTTGCCCGCAAATATGCGCACATCATCGGGACGGTAGCCGCGCAGCTCGTCTAGGTACTTCCCGAAGCCCACAAAAAAGTCGCGGAACGGAAATGTATCCGAGAAAAAGCTGCCTAAAGCCGTGGTGTATGCGCCGGAGAAATAATCGGCGGCGGAGAATACCGGAAGCTCCGCCAGGTCGCGTTTTTCTAGCTCGGAGGTTTTGGGCTTTACCATGATAAACGAGAGAATCCCCATAAAAAAGAGCACAAAAATAAACACAGCCAGATTGATATAGCTAGCCGTCATGAAGCGGTAACTGTTTTCGTCTTCCATGCTGTTGTCTACATTGTGTTCATTATCGGACATAGGTTAATCCTCTTATCAAAATCTATAGTAGAGAAACGGATTGTAGGTCTCGCCCACCAAAAGTGTGGTGCATAGAAACAAGAGAGCAACGTTTATAAAAATCTCGAGACACTGAAAGATGATGGAGGTAGTCTTGGTGACCTGAAAGGTGTTAAGTGATTCTTTGACATACTTCGATATGGGCAGACAGCTGACCAGTGCCAGAATAATCCAGTATATGTTGTTGGCTATGACTATACCGGTCTCGGCGTACAGACCATTTCCCGCAAGCCCGAAGAGTGCCTTGAAAAATAATATAAGGCGGTTAAGGTCGGTAAAATAAAACAGTGCCCATCCTATTATGACGATAAAAATGAGATAGATGTGGGAGAAGATACGCGGCAAAAAGTCCAGAACCTTTTTCATAAATAGGTTTTCCAGCATTATGAACACCCCGAAATAAAGCCCCCACAGTATAAAGTTCCAGGATGCTCCGTGCCACAGTCCGGTGAGAAACCACACTATGAGAAGATTAAGGTAGACGCGCTTACGGTTGCCGCCCAGGGGGATGTACACATAGTCACGGAAGAAGCTGCCGAGAGATATATGCCAGCGCCGCCAGAAGTCGCGCACCGAGCTTGCGATGTATGGAAAGTTAAAGTTTTCAAAGTAGTGAAACCCGAACATACGCCCCAATCCTATGGCCATATCGGAGTAGCCCGAGAAGTCGAAATAAATCTGTAATGAGAACATGATAATTCCGAACCAGGCAGATAGGGAGGAGAGGTTAGTAAGATTGCCGTCCAGATACCCCCCCGCCAGATAACCCGCATAGTTTGCCAGTATAACCTTTTTTGCCAGACCAAATATAAAGCGGGTGATACCGGATGAAATGTCTCTAAGGCTTGTGGTGCGGTTTTCTATCTCGTCGGCTATATGCGAATACCGGACGATAGGTCCTGCTACGAGCTGATGATATAAAGAGACGAACATGAGAAATTTCATGTAGTTTCGCTGTGCGGGCACATCGCCGCGATACACGTCTACTGTATAAGATATGGTCTGGAATGTGTAGAATGAAATGCCTATGGGAAGCGCCACATTCGGTGCGGTGAGGGACAGGTTAAACCATGAATTGAGGTTTTCATAGAGAAAGCCGGTATATTTAAACGCACCCAAGAGAGTAAGATTTGTTAAAACAGAAGCGATAAGGGCAGCTCTAGCCTGCCATTGACCGG
>CAYSTR010000362.1:0-3587 GCA_964433745.1 uncultured Oscillospiraceae bacterium
CTTCTATGGTCTTGATATCCACAAACTCCACAGCCTCATATAACTCACCTATTATTTTAGTGAGCTTATTAATATCTCCGTCGTCCTTGACGGCATCCGGATATACATTGGACTGCTGACTGTACAATGCGGGCTTGATTCGCTCTAACAGCTCACTTAGCGCGGTTATAAATTCGTCTATATTCTCGTCAATAAAGGCGATATCCTCTTTACCCGCCGCCATTTCCAGCTTCAGCGCCTTAGCAGACAGCTCGTTTGCTCCTATAGTGGCGGAAGTGCCCTTGACGGCATGAATTTCTGTTTTGAATGACTTGATATCCTTGTTGGTAAAATGCTTAATGAGAGACGAGCATTTTTTTACTCCGTCATTGTAGTATATGGAGAGTATCTGCATATAGTTTGCAAAGTCACCGCCGATAGATGCAATACCCTGTACGGTATTAATACCATCGATTAATAGCTGCGGTGTGTGAGTGGCATTCTCTTCAAGGCCGTCTGTCTTAATAATCTTTTCCCCAGGAAGCCAGCGCAAAAGAATCTGGTTGAGCTTTGTTGTCTCAATGGGTTTTGCCAGAAAATCGTTCATCCCCTCGTTTATAAACATCTCTCTGGTTCCAAGGATTGCGTTTGCTGTGAGGGCGATAATGGGCAGCGTTTTGTAGTACTCACCGTCCAGAGCGCGGATGGCGTTTGTGGTGTCAATACCGTCCATCTCCGGCATCATATGATCCATGAAAACCAGATCATATTGATTGCTCTTTACCATTTCCAAGGCTTGATAGCCGTTTATAGCGGTCTCAATCTCAAATTTATACATATCCATGAGACCTTTGGCAACCATGAGGTTGACCTCGTTATCGTCCACAATAAGAACCCTTGAATCGGGCGAGATAAAGCTCTCGGACATTTTGTTTAGCTCTCCGGGACTGTCCGGTCTTTTGTTCTCATTCAAAACATTCGCAAGCTGTAGGCATGAAGCGGGTAGAAATATGTTGAATACCTCCGACTCAATGCCTGTTTCACCAAAGCTGGTAAGCATAACGACATTTGAGCCGGGGCTCTCCTTTTTGACAATATTCTTAACCTTTTTTATATTCATGGAGGATGTAAACACATAATCAAACACGTTTGCCGTAAGGTTCTCATAAAGCTCTGACTGATTGCGGCACAAGGTGTATGTACATCCCAGATTTTCAATGCTCTCGGCTAGTGAGTTTAGATAAAGCTCACGCGGCTCATAAATAAGAACTGATTTAGGTGTTATTATTGAAGCTATGGGCGTATGCTCGGTAAAGCTCTGCGGAATACTGACGGTAAACACCGAACCCTCATCATATACACTGTGTACCGATATACTGCCGTTCATCATCTCACACAGACGCTTTGATATGGCAAGCCCCAGCCCTGTACCCTCTATATTGCGGTTTTTAGTAGTGTTTACACGCTCGAACTCCTCGAACAGCCGCCCTAGGTCTGTCTCCTTTATACCTGTGCCGGTGTCCTTTACCTCAAAGCAGAGTAATACTTGACCGGATTTAATCTCACCGGTCACTCTAAAGCTAATGTGTCCGCTGTGCGTAAACTTTATAGCATTGCTTAAAAGATTTATTAGTATCTGCTTTATACGTATCTCGTCTCCGAAGAGCTCCTCCGGCAGGCTGCTGTCTATATATGTAAGGAACATGACCGGCTTGTCACCCAATCTCATCCTCGATATGCTGATGACATCGTTTAGCATGGACGAAAGCCTGTAGCCCGAATTAATTATCTCCAGCTTGCCCGATTCTATCTTTGATATGTCGAGTATATCATTTATTATGTTGAGAAGATTTCCGCAGGCATTTTTTATCCCAATGGCATATTCGGCTGTGGACAGGCTACCGCTCTCTCTTAAAATAAGCTCTGCAAGCCCCGATATGGCATTCATAGGGGTTCTTATCTCGTGGCTCATATTAGCTAAGAAGTTACTCTTTGCTTTGGAGCTTAACATGGCTTCGTCACGCGCTGTCCGCAGCTCAACCTCTGTTTTATGAAGCTCTGCCAGCATAGCGTTCAGCTCACGAAGATCATGCGTATATCCGGCGACTATGTAATCGTCCTTGTATTTTATTCGTACGAGAGTAATCTCGGAGGGGATAGGTTCACCATCTAATGTACAATGCATCCATTTAAACCGTACATAACCGTTTTTAAATGCTTCGCTGATATACTCGTATGCCAATTCACTCGAATGTCTGCCGTTTGGCTGATATTCGGGTGACAGCTCATAGAAACGATCAAGATACTCCTGCTTTTCCGAAAGCCGGAACAAGCGGACAGCCTCATCGTTACATGCTATGGTATGAAAATCCTTATCCCAGAGGTTACAACAGAGAGGGGTGGCGTTTAGCATAATCTGCGAACGCTCCTCCATCTCCCTTAGCTTTGCATCGGTGTCCATCTTTGCAATGGCATTGGCAAGCAGAAAGCCGCCCATCCCCAGCATGTTTTCCTCAATATCCGAAAAAAGCTTCTCGTTATCACAATCATCCACACCGATAAAACCCCAGTTTTCACCCTTAATATTTATAGGGGCGACCAGAATCGATTTTATCTCCTGCGGCTCGAGAATAGCCCGTTCCTCCGGAGGGAGATCCTTTATAAGACTGTTAAGGCATCGACCCTTTAGAAACGCATTGTAAAATGAAGGGAGATTGCCCTCGTAGGGAACTGTCTCTAAAACAGGGTTGTCCATCTGCGGAAGAGCATTTCTAACCCATTCATATATCTGTGTACAACAGAGCTGACCTGCCTCGTTGACCGAATTAGACCATATATACACACGATTTTTATTAATGGCTTCCCCTATCTGCTTTAGACAATCATTGACAAGGGAGTCAAAATCACTTTCGGCATTAAAGGATAGCAGCTCCTGTGCAATATTAAGCACAGTCCACAGCATCCTGTCCTGTTCCATTAGCGTCTGCGTTCGGGAGACGACCTCGCGCTCCAAAATCTGTCTGTGTTTTTCAAGTTCACTTTGAGAGCGTTTAAGCGCATCTATATTAAGGTGTCCGCCTATGAGCCTAGTGGCTTTACCGTCGGCATTTCTCTCGACAATTCTGCCCACATCCCGCGTCCAGATGAAATGACCATCCTTATGCTTCATGCGTATTTCGCACTCGTAAGATGGGGAATTGCCCGACAGATAATCGTTTAGAGCGGTAATCGAACCGGGAAGATCATCGGGATGGTTCATTTTCTCCCATTCTTCCATAGATCCGGTTATCTCGCTTTGTGTGTATCCCAGCATGTGCAGATATTCGTCGTTATAACTGATATGATTGCCGGTTATATCCCAGTCCCAGGTACCCAGAGAGGCGACATTAACTGCCAAATCAAGGGTTTCCTGGTTCTTTCTTAGGCTTAGCTCGGTCTCCTTTAGACGTGTGACATCCTGCAATACCCCGACAAAACGCAAGGGCCTTCCGTCCTCGCTATACTCGATTAGCTTTCCCTTGTCTTGTGCCCATATGACCTTTCCGTCCTTGCAAATCATACGAAATTCCGCTTCATAGACAGGGGTTTCACCCGATATATGCTTCTCT
>CAYSTR010000363.1:0-3587 GCA_964433745.1 uncultured Oscillospiraceae bacterium
ATTATAGCTATGCTTTTATCAGCCTTGTCCACTATTTCAGGGCTTTGCTGTCCGCTCATTACTAAAAGGGTAATGGATGTTACTGTACCGCAAAAGAATATTGCAGAGCTTTCTCTTTTGTGCCTTTTGTTTATTGCTCTTATTGGGGTGTCTATTCTCTGTGCCAAGACACGCGGAAGAATTATGGCAAGGGTCAGCCAGAGTATTATTTTTGACATACGGCTTGATTTATTTAAGCATCTGCAAAAGCTGCCGTTTGAATATTACGACAGCCGTCCTCACGGTAAGATTATGGTTCGTGTGGTCAACTATGTAAACGCTGTGGCGGATACTCTGTCCAATGGTATCATAAACTTTGTGCTGGAGATATTCAACCTCATATTTATATCAATATTTATGCTCATGGTGGATGTACGGCTTTCACTTATTGTTATGGCGGGACTACCGGTTTTTCTTATCATTATGTGCATACTGTCACCCATTCAAAGGCGGGCATGGCAGCGGTACTCCAATAAAAACTCTAACCTCAATGCCTACATCCATGAGAGCCTAAACGGTATGAGGGTTACTCAGGCATTTACACGAGAAGAGGTCAATAGAGGGATATTTGTACGTCTGTGCGAGGCGACCAGGCAGGCTCTTTTAAGAGCTGTATATTCGTCTAACCTCACATGGTATTCGGCTGATAATATCTCACAGATTATCGTAGTTCTCATCTACATAACAGGTGCCTTGTGGATGGTTCCTATGGTATCGTTCGGTACGCTTATTGCAATGGGAGACTATACCTGGCGCTTTTGGCAACCCATAAATGCGCTTGCCAATCTCTACAATGCATTTGTCAATACTATAGCCTATCTAGAACGTATATTCGAGACAATGGATGAACCTGTCACGGTAGATGACATAGAGGGAGCAAAGCCGCTTCCCCGCATTACAGGAAGGGTTGAGTTTAAGGATGTCACTTTTTCCTATGTTAAGGGGATTAACATCCTTGAAAATGTCTCGTTTACAGTAAATCCCGGTGAGAGCATTGCGCTTGTAGGTCCTACCGGAGCGGGTAAGACGACGGTTGTCAATCTAATCAGCCGGTTCTACAATCTTACAGGCGGTGCTATCGAGCTTGACGGACACGATATCTCGAATGTCACGCTCAATTCACTTCGCAGCCAGATGGGGATAATGTTACAGGACAGCTTTATCTTCTCCGGAACAATTCTGGAAAATATAAAGTACGGAAAACTCGATGCCACCTTGGATGAAATCAAGCGAGCCGCTAAAACTGTGTGTGCAGACGGTTTTATCGAGGAGATGGAAAAGGGATACAATACAGAGCTGGGTGAGCGGGGCGGCAGATTATCCCAGGGACAAAAACAGCTCATCTCGTTTGCACGTACACTGTTGTGTGACCCTAAGATTCTTATTTTAGACGAGGCGACATCATCTATTGATACAAAAACAGAGCGGCTTTTACAAGAGGGGCTTAGAAACCTATTAAAGGGCAGAACCTCATTTATTATTGCTCACCGCCTGTCTACAATAAAAAGCTGCGATAAAATTATGTATATCGCCAACAAACAAGTGGTGGAAGCTGGCTCACACGATGAGCTTATAGCTTTAAAGGGAGAATATTACAAGCTTTACACCTCACAGCTTTCGGACGAAGAGGAAATGCCGGCGGAAGCAGTATAGCTTCCGGAAAGGAGTAACAATGCTTTATAGAGATTTTGGAAATACAGGGGATAAGATATCGGTTCTGGGCTTTGGATGTATGCGTCTGCCTACCTTTGAAAAGGATGGGGTGTGGTATATGGACGAAGAAAAAGCCATACCTATGTTAAAGCACGCATATGAAATGGGTGTAAACTACTTTGATACAGGCTATTACTACTGCCACAACCTAAGTGAAGCGGTGGTCGGAAAAGCGCTTCATGACGTGCGGGACAAGGTTCTTATCTCAACTAAGGTGGACGTTAAGACCGCACATACACCAAAGCTTATGCGTGAATGGCTTGAACGCTCGCTTAATGAGATGAATCTTACGTACATTGACTACTATCATTTTTGGGGGCTGAACAAGTCAAGCTTTGACGAGAATGTCATAAGCGGAGGGCTCTTAAAAGAAGCCCTTAGGGCAAAGGACGAGGGACTTATCCGTCATTTGAGCTTCTCCTTTCATGACAAGCCTGAGTCCATGTCCTACATTATAGACCGCTGTCCCGAGCTGGAAACGGTTTTGGCGCAGTATAACATCCTAGACCGAACAAACGAGGAGCAGTTTGCATATGCCGCATCTAAGGGGCTGGGTGTTGTTGCTATGGGTCCTGTGGGCGGAGGGAGGCTGTCTGCTCCCGCAAAGCTGTATAAGGAGCTAATGGGGGTAGAGTCCGATGCCACCTATGAGCTGGCACTCCGGTTTGTACTGGGGAATAAGAATATCTCATGTGCACTTTCGGGTATGGAGACCGTCAAGATGGTGGATGAAAATTTGGAGGTATCCGAAAAAGCCAATCCGCTTTCAGAGGATGAATTTAAGAAGATTACAGATAATCTCGATGAGCTCAAGAAATTCTCCGAGCTTTACTGTACGGGATGTGCCTACTGTCAGCCCTGTCCTGCCGAGATAAATATTCCGCATATCTTCAATATGTACACATACCACAATGTCTATGGTCTTTCAAAAGCCGCGGCGAAGGGTTTTGGTGACTATGTTAAAAATACGAAAAAGCCGGGAGCATTAAGCGATAAATGTGCAGACTGCGGTTTTTGCGAGGATAAATGTCCGCAAGGGTTAAAGGTGCGTCACGAACTAAAACGAGTAGAAGAGATTCTTAGAAATATTGGATAATAATAAAAAGACATAGGCTGAAAAGCTTGTGTCTTTTTTACTTCACCTCACCAGCCGATTGTGCATATAATAGTTAAAGGCTGAAGCGGAGGGGATTATATGAGCGTTTTTGCGCAGATGCTACTCCTTATCGGGGCATTGAATATTGATCTGCTTTTTGTTAGTATTGCTTATGGCTCGAAAAACATAAAGATTTCACCGCTGTCGGCGGTTATCATTAATGTTATTTCAAGCGGAATCTTGTTTCTATCGTTGGGGCTGGGGCTTGCGGCAAAGGAGATAATACCTCCGTATCTTGCAAAATACATATGTGTTTCACTTTTAATGCTAATAGGATTTATAAAGCTTTTTGACAGCTCAATAAAAGCTTATATAAGGCGTAAAAAAAAGATAAGCAAAGAGATAAAGTTCTCGATGTTTAACCTTGTGTTTATCCTCAATGTTTTTGCAGACCCTGCCAGTGCGGATGCGGACTGTTCACGTTCTCTGTCACCATATGAAGCGGCTGCGCTTGCCTTTTCTGTCTCGATTGATGGTTTGGCGGCGGGATTTGGTGCGGCGTTGAGTGAATTAAATCTGCCGGTTACAGTTATCTTTTCGTTTTTTGTGGGTATGGCGGCGGTGCTTGTGGGCTTTTTTACAGGCAGACGAATACATAATAATAATCGTGTGGATGTTTCGTGGCTGGGCGGAGCTATGCTTATTTTGCTTTTCCAAAACTGGCCTTGGGGCGGCAGGG
>CAYSTR010000364.1:0-3578 GCA_964433745.1 uncultured Oscillospiraceae bacterium
AGCTGGAGTGCGGTGTGACAGAGGATATGATTCGTATCTCTATCGGAACGGAAAATGTGCTTGATTTGATTGAAGACATTAAACAGGCTCTATGTGATTAAAAACAACAAATGGGATGTCTCACAACCAAAAGACATCCCATTTTTATATTTATTAGTTAAGCAGCAGATTTCTTGAACACCCAGAAGTTAGAGCCGATAAAATTAACCACAACAGTGAAAGCGGTTGTAAAGAGCTTTGCATACAGTTCCTTTAAACCAAGTAAATCAGAAAAGACATACATAAGCCCTATACTTAAAACAAGTGACGCCAGATTTAAGATAATAAACCGTACAAGCTCCGCCCAATGGACATCTCCTTTTTGCTTAAATGTCCATCGGCGGTTGATTATAAAGCTGTTGGCGATTCCCGCCGAATATCCTATACCTTGCGCAATATAGATATTTACCCCAATATAACTCAATATAAAAAATACACAAAAGTCCACAAGTGTATTAAGTCCGCCTGTTATGCAAAATTTTAAAAATTTTATGAGCTTTTCTTTTTCCGGTATCTTCAAATGGTTCTGCGTCCTTCCAGTGCCCTATAAAGCGTTACCTCATCGGCATATTCAAGATTGCCGCCGACTGGTATGCCCAGAGCAAGTCTAGTCACCCTTATATTTAGGGGTTTTATAAGCCGTGCAATATACATTGCAGTCGCCTCTCCCTCAACCGTGGGATTGGTCGCCATTATAACCTCGCCTACCTCACCCAAACGCGACAGGAGCGGGGCTATAGTCAGTTCCTCCGGTCCTATACCGTCTACCGGTGAAATAAGTCCGTGCAGAACATGATAGACACCTCTATACTCATGTGTACGTTCAAATGCCATGACATCACGCGGTGTCTCTACAACACATATGGTTGTTTTGTCCCTGCTTGTATCCTCGCAAACATTGCACAGCTCGGTATCGGAGAAGGTCTGGCATATATTGCAGCGCTTTATCTTATCATGTGCAGTTTTTATCGTATTAATCAGTTCGTTTACTTCTTCGTCTCCCAGAGACAGTACATAAAAAGCCAGTCTGCGGGCACTCTTTCTTCCCACACCCGGAAGACGTTCAAACTGCTCAATAAGCTTGTTAAGCGGCACTACACTATAAGACGCCATTTAGAATAACCCCGGAACGTTCATGCCGCCCGATGCCTGTCCCATCTTATTCGAGGCGGTCTCGTCCGCTATGCGAAGTGCTTCATTTACCGCTGCCACTATCAAGTCCTCCAGCATCTCTACATCGTCTTTATCGACAATATCCGGCGACAAGGTAATTGACTTTACAGTCTTTTGTCCCTGTACAACAGCCGTTACAGCTCCTCCGCCCGATGTAGCGGAAAACTCGGTGGCATCAATCTCCTCTTGTATCTTTGCCATGTCCTCCTGCATCTTCTGTGCTTGTTTCATGAGTTGGTTCATGTTCTGCGGAGTACCTCCGCCCATTCCCTGCGGTAATCTTGCTTTCATATAAATTTGCCCCTTTCGTTACTCTATTATAACATTAATTCCGGCTGATTTAGCCTTATCAAGTAATGTGTCCATGTTATTTGAGACGTTCGCAGCCGCTTGCTTTCGCCTATATGGCCCTAAACGCAGCCGCCGCCCTGTCACACCTTGAATAGCCTCGTGCAGACTTTCCTTTGCGAAGCTGTCTTTTCGTATCATATCAAGGAAAATGGCGTTCTCACTGTCCACCAGAAGCACATCCGCGCCTATGTAAGCACCCGAGCCTTCTAGTGCGCCTGAAAGCGCCGGATTGAGTGTACGCAGACGTTTAAGCACCTCGTCCCACTGCTCGAACGGAGCAGTCTGCTCACTTATCCCCACATTATCATCAGCAGGAGCAGACGGTATAGCAGCAGAAGACGCCGTTACCGAGGGTCTTGATGCGGGAGCTATCCCCCTTTTAACAAGCGCTTCCAGACGTTCAATGCGTTCTAACAGATCATCGCGCTTATCTGCTTTCTTATACGACAGTCTTATAAGGCATGTCTCAAATTCAAGCTTGGGTGATTGTGTCCGTCCCAGACGGTTTTTCATCTCACTAAGCTCCTTGATTATATAAAGAATATGGTCAGTTGAGAGAAGCTTTACATGCTCCTTTAACCTCACAAGCTCGTCCGGAGGTACTGCTAAAAATTCATCCGGCGCGGCGATAGTGCCCGCCAGTAAGAGATTGCGGTAATGACCTAGAAGCTCGTCCGTTATCCTGTCCGCGTCGGCACATTCTGCATAAAGCCTGTCCGCCGTAACAAGCAGCTTTGCAGCATCATTCTCCCATATTGCCCGGGAAATGTCATAAAGCGCATCATTCTGAGCAATTCCGGCGGCACGTGAAACGATATCGGAGGTAATATCTCCCCCGCCGCTGTCCTCTATAAAGGAAGCGCACAGGTCGAGCAGCGAGAGCGCATCACGCATTCCGCCGTCACTTAGCCGTGCAATGAGAAGCGCTGCGTTTTCCTCCAGTGAAATATCCTCTTTATCGCACACATACCTAAGTCTGTCAACTATATCTAACGTCCTTATACGTGTAAAGTCAAAACGCTGACAGCGTGATATTATAGTAGAGGGCACCTTATGAACCTCGGTGGTAGCCAGAATAAACATAATGTGCGCAGGAGGTTCTTCCATGAGCTTTAGGAGCGCATTAAATGCTGATGGACTTAACATGTGGGTCTCGTCTATGATGTACACGCGCAATCGGCAGCTAACCGGCAGAAATGCAGATTCCTCTTTAAGCCGTCTAACATCGTCCACTCCGTTGTTGCTCGCAGCGTCTATCTCTAATACATCCAATATACTGCCGTCGTCTATCCCTACACAGACAGAGCAGGTTAAACAGGGGTTCCCATCCTGTGGTGACAGGCAGTTTACAGCCTTAGCCAAAACTTTTGCGCAACTCGTCTTACCCGTTCCCCGCGGACCGGTGAACAGGTAGGCATGGGACAGCTTATCTTGACATACCTCGTTTTTGAGTGTTTTTGTTATGTGCTCCTGACCGGCAAAATCATCAAAGTTTCTCGACCGGTAGGTTCGGTACAACGCCTTATACATCCAATCACCTCTAAAGAATCCGGTGAAAGAAAACGTTTATTATTTGTCCAAGAAAATCTGATAACCGCATATAAGCACACAGATTTAACTGTGACGCATAGGTAATGCCGCTTAATGCTGCTCGGTTCCCCGCCTGACATGGTTCACAGCCCTCTATCGTACAGAACCTATGTGCTTATAAACAGTTATCAGATAACTATTTAATTATATATTATCACAGACAAATTTGCAAGTACTTTTTTATTAAATCACTGAAAATTATTGTCGATAATTTCGATTGCCTTGTTAACCTGCTCGTCGATATCCAGGTCGGTTTCGCCTACAATCAGAAGGAAAACATAGTCTCCCTTTACATATACCTTACCCTTTTGTGCCTTTTCATATTGATCCTGAAGATATGTTTCAAACTGTCCCTCAAGATCCTTCTTTCTGCGTTCCAGGGACGATTGTACAGCAGAAGCCTTCCCGGGCTGTGCCTTTACACC
>CAYSTR010000365.1:0-3574 GCA_964433745.1 uncultured Oscillospiraceae bacterium
GTCAGGAGGTTAGTGCGGTATTTCCAACAGAGAAGCCGAAAAGCCCCAAGGTTATTATCGGCGGCGATCTGCGTGCAAGACCTGTAAAGAAAACCGTAATAAAGACGGTAAAAGATTAAGAAAGGGTGATATTTTAAGATGGATAAAAATAAGGAAAAGCTTCAAAACGTAAACGAGCAGACACAGCCCGAACCGACTGTAGTAAATGACGTTGATGGACAGACGATTCTCAAAGAGCAGCTTGAAATGATAAGCGCCTTTGACCAGCGTATACGCAGTATTGAGGACATCTATGCGTTACCTACCTGTCCGGAGATAATGGCGATGGTCAAGAGCGGTTATCTTCTTTCACACGCTTTTATTATTGCCAATCTCAGCGCTATTCTGGAGATGGTGGCAGGACAGGCTAGACAGGTGTCCATGAACAGCTTTGCTTCAAGAGGGCATCTGTCGGCGATAAACGGTGCGTCTGTATCTGCCGGAACTGTTCCGCCTGATATATTAAAGCAGTACAAACGCTTTAATCCCAAAGCAACCGATGCGCAGATTACCGCTCATTGGAATGCGCAGAAACGTTAGGGGGCGTCGGATATGGCATTTATCCGTGTTCAGACAGATGTAGAGGATGAATTCATTAGTATTCGTCTTCCGGCAAATCCTGCGGAGACTTTTATTAAGGGGGAGCTTCTCTTAATCTTTGATGGGGTACTGACAAAAGCGTTTGATGACGACATGCCGACACACATCTGTGTTAAGGACACAGCGCCCACTAAAGCGCGTACCGCACTGCTTCCGGTTGTACCGGTTGACAGGACGATATTTTATGAGACAGAGGCGGCTTTTCCGCTTCGTGACATAAAGCCCGGTGAACGTATGCTCATTGATGACGATGGACTGCGTGCGGGAAAGTCGGATGAAAACGGATGTCTTGTACTTTTTGAAAAGCATGGTATAACAGCAGGCAGCAAACTCGTAGTAAAGATTGCACCGTCGGTTGGTGAGGTATAACTAAGACCGGCGGTTATACGAAAACAATGTAAAACAAGAAAGGAAACACAATATGGCTGAGAATATTATCTGCAAGCTTACCGGTGAAAATGACAGCTTTTTTGGACAGTCCGCCGCTCCTATCTTTTTGGCGATGCAGCTAGAAGCGGAGCAGCTAGAGGACATGTCCGCGTTAAACAAGGTATTTTGGGTCAATAAGAGCGAGAGTTTTGCGGAGAAGTTGAT
Organism: uncultured Oscillospiraceae bacterium; assembly: GCA_964433745.1. GTDB lineage: Bacteria > Bacillota > Clostridia > Oscillospirales > Ruminococcaceae > CAYSTR01. Next base: position 1,234 of record CAYSTR010000365.1, read on the forward strand.
TTCAAAGACCTCCATGAAGGGCTTTATGCCGGTAGGAGAGGGAGGAGCATATCCCAAGGACGATTTCCGCGAGGGTTATTCACAGACCTTATACCATGAGACGTTTAAGGACCAGTTCACAATAACCCGCGAGATGGTGGACGATAACAAGGTTCTGGAAATGAACTCCGAGGCGCTGGGCTTTACCGCCGGATATTTAAGGACACGCGAGATGTTCGGTGCAGCTATTCTAGGCAGTGGAACAGGCTCTACTGTTACGTTCCGCGGGAAGTCGTTTGATACGACATGTGCCGACGGCAGACCCCTCTTCTCGGACGAGCATCCGTCTATCACAAATAGCTACAGGGAGCAGTCCAATTTATTCGCAGATGAATTTAGTGCTGATACACTAGCGGCGGCAGAAGCGGCAATGCAAAACTTCCGTGACGACAATGGTGCTCCTCTTTCGATTGTACCTGATACGATAATCATCCCCAATAACTATAAGCTGAAACAGCGGGTGTTCTCCGTTTTGGGTGCGGATAAGGATCCTGATACCTCTAATAACGGCTTCAATTTTACATTTGGAAGATATAATATTATCGTCTGGGGATATCTCAACGATCATGTAGATGAAGGAACATGGTATCTTCTGGACAGTCACTACAATCAGACAAGGGGCGGTTTGGTTTGGTTTGACCGTCAGGTGTTGGAGGTTACACCCTGGATTGACCACAACAACGACAACTACATCTGGAATGGTTATGCCCGCTGGTCCGCGGGGGCAAACAACTGGCGCGCTATAGCTGTCGGCGGTCAGACCGGCGGAACAAAGCTTATAGTCTAACAGGGAAGGGCGGTGAACGGGCAGGGGCAATAGTCCCTGCCCGGAGAATATGACACTAGGTGAGCTTAAATCTATTGTATTGCAAAAGGTCTTTATTTCAAGCGGGGATATAGTCCCCAATGATCAGAGTAAGCCATACATCGATACTATGACAGCGCCCATAAATGAGGGGTTAAATCTCCTGTTTACATCGGGGAAACCGGTCGTACGACAGCTTGATATTGAGCTTATGCCGGGGGATACGGGGCAGATATGGCTAAATGAAAAAGCAGAGGATTATTATATGCCTGCAAAGACACCGGTTTGGTATTATGACGACGGTGTACTAAAGCCTTTTTGCGGGTTTAGCATAATTAATGCACTGCTTACAATAAGACCGTTTGTTCCGGGTAGATACAGGGTATTCTATTATGCCTTTCCGCCTAAGATTTTGGACACTACCCCCGACAGTTACGAGCTTCCAATTCCGGAGGACATGGCAGTGCTTCTGCCTTTGTATGTAGCATCGCAGATTTATAAGGACGACGATATTGTAATTGCAAACGGTTACCGCAGCGAGTTTGAGGCGGGTAAGAATAACCTCAATACACCGTCTGACCGTGTGATGTCGTTTTCTACGAATTTTTGATTGCAGGAGGAAATATGGATATAGTTGATGTTATTGTTAATCTTATTATCCCTGTTGTGTTTGTCATAATTGGGAGCATTCTAGTTCCTTATCTCAAAGAAAAGAAGCTTTTTGAGTATGTTGAGATTGGGGTTCATGCCGCTGAACAGATGTTTGGCAGCGGCTACGGAGAGGAGAAGCTTCTGTTTGTCAAGGGATGGATTCAAAAGAGCTTTAAGGTATCAGATGAGGATCTTCGCAACATAATCGAGGCGGTGGTGTATGAGATGAACAGGCTAAAGGAGGTGTACTAGCGTGGAGACTGCTGAATTAATAGCACAGTTAAGCAGTAACTTGTCGGCATATACAAGCAGCTTACATGGTATATTTTCCAATCAGACAAGGATGCTAGAACAGCTAAGGGATTATAACATTGCCGAAACAACGAGAATAGCAAACGATAATCTCAAAAAAGCCTACACAAACTACATGCTAGGGCGAAGAGACGCAGTTGTTGTAAACTCACTATTTGGGAGAACAGGCGGTGCGTCGGAAAGTATTAATGCAGAGCTAATGAGGACCTATGAGGGGACAAGGGCGGGGATAGAGAACCAAAGGTCAGGCGAGATTGCTAAAGAGAATCTAAGCTATGATCAAGGCTACTCTTCGGTGCTAAACCAGATGCTTTCGGCTATTGCCAAAGCAGAGCTTGATTTTAGGAATAAAAGCATTGATTTCTCTTCGCTTGTTCCAAAAAGCTCCTCCGGGAGTGGCGGGGGTGTATGGAATGGTGAGATTAATGGAAAAAGACCTTTTGATGTAACAGGTAAAAGCACTAAAACGGTTTCATCATCGTTGGATTTGGACTATACCAGCGGTTCTAAGAAACAGAGCTTTGTAACAGATTA
>CAYSTR010000366.1:0-3571 GCA_964433745.1 uncultured Oscillospiraceae bacterium
AAATGTCCGGCAGAGGTGTTGCCCCGCTCCGAGAGGTATGCTATAATAAATGGAAAGCTGCGTCAGAAGTCGTATTTAAAGCTTACTGATACGAATACAGGTAATTGGTTGTGTAATTCCGATGGTAAAACGTCCGAAATATCCGTGTTCGGTAAGCTTTTACTGCTGGCGGCGGTTAAGTTTTCCAGCCTTGACCCATACGGCTGCGGAATAGAGATGGACGGCGGCCGACCCGGTTGGAATGATGCCATGAACGGACTTCCCTTTCTTTTTGGGAGCGGACTTAGCGAAACCTTTGAGCTAAAACGGATTATCCTTTTCCTGCTTGAACAAAGGGGGTTTGGTGCAGTTCGTCTGCCGTCAGAGCTTTATGATCTGCTCATTGGACTTGGACTGCTATGTGATATAGACGATGATTATACCTTCTGGGATAAGCGTAACCTTTTACGTGAGCAGTACCGGGGACAGATTTATAAGGGTGGATTATTGGGAAGCTGTATCTATATTGAGGAATCCGACCTGTACGGAATACTGACTAGATTTTTAGACCGGTTAAATAAGGGAATCCAGCGTGCTCTTCAGCTTGGAAACGGAATAATCCCTACCTTCCTGACCTTTGAGGCAGTAGATTTTGATAGTGAACATACCCCAAAAGCCTTCACCTGTAAACCGCTCCCCATGTTTTTGGAAGGACCAGTCCGCATGATGAAAACCGTGGATACCGAAACGGCAAGGGAGCTTCATGAGAAGGTGAAAAACAGCGAATGCTACGATAAACAGCTCGGTATGTATAAGACATCCGTTCCGCTTGATAATGAGGGATATGAGATTGGGCGCATACGTGCATTTACCCCCGGTTGGCTGGAACGTGAGAGTATCTTTCTCCACATGAGTTATAAATACATCTACGGATTAATAAGAGCTGGACTATGCGATGAGTTTTATGAAGCGGTAAAAACAGGCTTTGTCCCTTATATGAAGCCGGAGGTGTACGGACGCTCGGTGCTTGAAAACAGCTCCTTTATTGCTCCATCAGTTAACCCAGACCCCGGCTTGCATGGTAAGGGTTTTGTGTCAAGATTATCGGGCAGTACAGCGGAGGTGCTGTCAACCTGGATTGAGATGTTTATAGGTAAAAAGGCTTTCCATATGGATGGCGGCGAGCTGTGCCTTACCCTTTCGCCACAGCTTTCCGGGGAGCTGTTTAAACTAGACGGTACTCTCTGCTTTACATTTCTAGGTAAAATTCCAGTAATATATATCAATAAACCTAGGCTTAACACCTACGGTAAGGATGGTGTTACTCCCCGTATGGTGAAGGTGTACACATCTAACGATTGCTTTGAGTATACCGGGAGCACGATTACAGGTAAGGTTGTGCTTCAAATTAGGGATAGGATTGATATACAGAAAATCGAAGTTACATACGAGGTGTAGATACCAATGTCTAATTCCAAGTAATATCAAGAACAAACAACTGTTATAAGCGCTCCCTACCCAATAATTTTCATAATTATGAATTAATTTAGAAAAAACCCTTGACAAAGTGTAAATCCATGTTATAATATAATAAGAATATTGACGAAAGGAAGAGTGGATTACCGCTCTTTTTTTGTTGCCGGAGGAAAGTCATTGAGTAAAGGAAAGAATGTCGTATCGCTCGTCTCATCGCTGGCCCTGCCTATTACGGAGGAATTGGGGCTTATGCTGTGGGACGTACGTTTTGAGAAGGAGGGTCCGGACTGGTTCCTCCGTGTGCTGCTTGACAGCAAAGACGGTCTGTCAATTGATGACTGCGAAGCGGTCAGCAAACGTCTGGATAAGCTTCTAGACGAGCTTGACCCCATCGAGCAGAGCTACTATCTGGAGGTGTCATCTCCCGGCGTGGAGCGTACACTCTACACCGACGCACATCTGGAAGCATATACCGGGCAGCGTGTGAGGGTTAAGCTCATACGCCCATTAGAGGGGAAAAAGGAGTATACGGGGCTGCTTTCTTCGTTTGACAAGCAGACCCTGACCATCACGGACGATGCAGCTCTTACGATAAACAGAGCGGATATATCGGGGGTTCGTGTGGCTTACTTTTGATTGATTGTTACATTTATACTGAAAGGGAGAATATTGGAAAATGAATACCGAGTTTTTTGATGCGCTTATGCTTCTGGAAAAGGAGAAGGGCATATCGGCGGACTATCTTCTAGAAAAGATAAAAAATGCTATAGCAATAGCGGTTAAGAGGGATTTCGGCGAAGCACACAGCACTATAGTTGAGATTGACAAGGAGAATGCAAGCTTTAAGGTATCAATAGGCAAGCAGGTGGTAAACGAGGTCGAAAACCCCGAAGCCGAGATAAATATAGACGAGGCAAGACGTATTGACCCCAGAGCAGAGCTTGATTCAATCGTGGAGATTCCTCTGGAAACCAAGCAGTTCGGACGTATAGCGGCGCAGACCGCCAAGCATGTAATAAGACAGGGCATAAGGGAAGCGGAGCGCGGACTGCTCCTAAAGGAGTTCCAGAACAGTGAGCACGAGATACTCAGCGCAGTCGTTTCGGAGGTGGACAGGAAAAAGGGCAATGTAACCCTCGAAATAGGAAAGACGGTGGCAATTCTTCCCCGTTCCGAGCAGATTGAGGGCGAGCACTTTACCGAGGGCGAGCGCACAAAGGTGTATGTCACGAGCGTGACCGAGGGCTTTAAAGGACCTAAGATTATGATATCGCGCACACATCCTGGGCTTGTTAAAAGGCTTTTTGAGCTGGAGGTACCAGAGGTATATGACGGTACGGTGGAGATAAAATCCATCTCCCGCGAAGCAGGTTCGAGAACAAAGCTTGCTGTAACAAGTAAAAACCCCGATGTTGACCCTGTAGGCTCGTGTATCGGTTCCCGAGGAGCGAGAATTGCTAAAATCCTCGACGAGCTGGCGGGAGAAAAGATTGACATCGTGTGCTACAGTGACGATCCGGTAAAGTTTATCACGGCTTCTCTCTCTCCTGCACAGGCCTTTAAGGTCATGGCGGATAAGGAGGAAAAAACCTCAGTGGCATTCGTGCCGGACAATCAGCTCTCACTTGCTATTGGAAACCGCGGACAGAACGTGCGTTTAGCGGCAAGACTTACCGGATATAAGATAGACATAAAGCCCAAGAGCCAGTATGCAGCATATATGGAGGAGAACGGTCTGACACAGGAAGAACCGGCGGAGGAATAGAGAATGAAGCCAAAACGTATACCCATGCGCATGTGCACGGGGTGCGGTGAGATGAAGGAAAAAAAAGAGCTTATACGCGTTGTAAGAGCGCCTGACGGAGCGGTATCACTGGATACCACAGGCAAAAAGTCCGGGCGCGGGGCGTACATCTGTCCGTCACAGGAATGTTTAAAGAAAGCGCGGATAAAAAAGCGCATCGAACGTACACTTGAATGCACTATATCCGACGAGCTGTACGAAGAACTTACCTTACAGATTGGGGCGGTATGACAAAGCTAATGAGTACGCTCACACTCATGAAGCGGGCAGGAAAGCTCATCATGGGATTTGATGCGGTAAAAGAGTGTATAC
>CAYSTR010000367.1:0-3565 GCA_964433745.1 uncultured Oscillospiraceae bacterium
AATGCAGGCAGTGACCGCAAGGGCGATGGTCTGGGATTTGCCAAGTCCTCGCTTGATATTGATAAGGACAAGGCCATGAAAGCACTGTCGGAGTTTCTGCGTCCGGAGTTTTTATCGCGTGTAGACGAGGTAGTGATATTTAACCGACTTACACAGGACGATTATGCGGCAATAGCAAAGCTCATGCTAAAAGAACTGACCGATGCATTGACTGTAAAGGGCTTGACCTTTGGGTATGATGATTCTGTTCTGGGATATATAGCAAAAAAAGCGTACGATAAAAAGAGCGGGGCGCGGGATATACGCCGCATTATCCGCAAGGAGATAGAGGACAAAATAGCACTCAGACTAGTGGATACAGATGAAGCCCCGGCACTGTTAAAGCTCACCGAGAGCGACGGCGTTATTGAGCTTCATAGTATATAAATTAACATTTTAGGAGGGTTATTATGACTGCGGAATTTGATTTCGATGCTATTATGAAAAAGGTTCAGGAGTTTGCTCAAGCGGCCTCTGCAAAGACAGGTGAGGTCATAGAGATATCTAAACTAAAGCTTAAAAGCACAAAGATACTTGGAGAGATTGACCGTGCATACAGACGTTTAGGTGAGGTTGTTTTTGAATCCAAAAAGACAGGTGAGCTGCGAGAGGGTCTTATCGAATTGTGTATTGCGGATATAGACGCCCTCTTTGACGAGCTGATGAGACTAAATGATCAGATAAATGAAGTGAGGAATGTATCAGTCTGCCCGAAATGCGGAGCGGATAATATGCGTTCTGCTACGATGTGCGTACGCTGTAAGTCGCCGCTTCCCACAAATGCAGTGTAGCAGCAGAGTAAAGACGTTATAACAGACGAAAGAGGGTTTTTTATTGGGAGCACCTAAAAAGCAGAGCGTTCTGCACGGTGCTGTTGTTCTCATGTCCGCAGCCTTTCTGGTAAAGATTATCGGAGCTGTCTTTAAGATTCCTCTCACTAATCTCTTAGGCGGAGACGGCATGGGGTATTTCAGCACGGCATACGGTCTGTTTAATCCTATTTATGCGTTGTCCATTGCAGGAATGCCGGTTGCTTTAGCAAAGCTTACGGCGGAAAACCTGGCAAAGGGACGGTTCAAGGACGTAAAAAGGTTATTTAGGATTGCTTCTCTGGTCTTTTTTATCACAGGTACAGCCGGTTTTCTCATTATGCTGTTCGGTGCCAGGGGCTTTGTGTCGATGGTGAATAACAATAACGCATATCTGTGCGTTATTGCCATCTCCCCGGCCATACTTTTTGGATGCACAATGAGCATCTACCGAGGTTATTATGAGGGATTTTCGGATATGTACCCCACCGCTGTTTCACAGGTGGTGGAGGCTGTGATAAAGCTTATTGCAGGCTACACACTGGCGTACATAACTATAAAAATGGGGGAGAGCAGTTATCAAGGTACAGGTAATGTGTTCTTTTTAAGACCGGCCAGTGAATCGGCGGCACGGCAGCTCGTTCTCTCGTTCGGAGCGGCGGGAGCGATTTTGGGCGTTACACTAAGTACATTATTTGGCACTGTCTATCTTGCAATAAGGCATAGGTTTAAAGGAGACGGTATATCAAAGGAGCAGATTAATAAAAGTTTTGAATCGTCGTCTTCTAAGGTTCTTTTAAAGAAGCTACTTTTAATTGCTATACCGGTGTGTCTAGGATCTGTTGTCACAAATCTTACCTCTATTATTGATTTGTGGTCGGTAATGAACCGTCTGGCGGAGGCGATAAAACGCGACCCGGCGGTTATGATAAACATGTATAAGGGTTTAATGCCTGAAAACATAACCTTAACCACTCTTCCCAACTACCTGTTCGGTACATACCAGGGGCTTGCGATTAATATATTTAATCTTGTGCCCGCTTTGGCTGTGACATTCTGTATAAGCGCTCTTCCGGCGGTCACAACTGCCTGGACGGTGGGGAATATGCAGTCTCTTCGCCGCAATGTGGAGTCGGTACTGCGCGTTACCTCGATGCTTGCATTTCCGGCAGGGCTTGGTATGACGGTAATGTCTGGACAGATACTGTCTCTTTTATACGGCTCAAGACCCATGGAAGTAAAAGTGGCAGAACCTCTGCTGCTGTCGCTTGGAATTGCTGTTATCTTTGTTTCGGTGGCGATACCAATCTACAGTATGCTGCAAGCAGTCGGACGCGCCGATATTCCGGTCAAGCTCATGATAACAGGCGGCGCAATAAAGCTAATTGTGAATTTCTATCTGGTTGCACAACCGGGTATTAATATTAAGGGAGCACCGATAGGTACACTTTTATGCTATGCCTTTATCGGGGTATCCAGTGTAATATGTCTTGTCAAGTATACACATCTTAAAATATCTGTGTTTGGGGTGTTTGGGAAGCCGCTATTAGCGGGAGGATTGTGTTCCGTATCAGCATGGGTATCATACGGATTATTCAGCAAATATGCGGGAAATATGGTATCGACTGTATGTTCTCTTGCAATAGCGGCAATAATATATGTAATTTCACTGGGATTATTAAGGGCAATTCGTTACGAAGATGTAAAAATGCTCCCTTTTTCAGAAAAAATTCTAAAAACACTTGCAAAATTCAAGATTATAGGTTAAAATAGTGATAGCTCAGATTTTTGGCGTAAAATGACCATCAAAAGCAGTTTGGTAAATTCTCAAAGCCTATGCGCACCTTAAAGCATAAGTTTTTGACGAATATAAAATTTTTCGGAGGTACAAATATGACTAAGGTAGAACTTATTGGCGCACTCGCAGAAAAAGCCGGTATTACAAAGAAGGATGCCGACAAGTATGCATCGGCATTTATTGATGTTATCACAGAGGCGTTAAAGAGCGGTGAGAAGGTAACCATTACAGGGTTTGGTACATTTGAGGTTAAGGAAAGAGCCGAGAGAAAGGGCGTCAATCCCAGAACCAAAGAGGAGATCACAATTCCTGCCTCCAAGCTTCCTTCCTTTAAAGCCGGCAAATCCTTAAAGGACGCTGTAGTATAAGCTTTTTCAAAGGCAAGGTTACAAAAGACTGGTTTCTTATTGTAACCTTGCCTCCAATAAAATTTACAGGTAGATTACATGAGATTAGATAAATACTTAAAGGTTTCACGAATAATAAAAAGAAGAACTATAGCAAACGAAGCCTGTGATGCAGGACGTGTCTCGGTTAACGGGCGTGTGGCTAGAGCATCACTTGAGCTAAAGCTCTCAGATGAAATTGAAATCAACTTAGGTTCATCACCGTTAAAGATAAAGGTCATCAGTTTAAGCGAACACGCTAAAAAAGAGGATGCGGCTGCCATGTATGAGGTGCTTTGACCGGCATTAACATGTAAGCTCGTCTTATAAATTAGCATACTTCTTGTCCTGTTGTCATATATATAAGTAAACGGACAGCGGGAGGGAAATGAAAATGGCGATTATGTCCAGCGATGAAATCAAAAGGGATATAAAAAAGCCCATAAAAGCACCACACAACCTTATTATGGAGGCACGTTCAAAGCTTACAATTACCGGTGTTGAGGATATCGACAGCTTTGATGAACAATCGG
>CAYSTR010000368.1:0-3564 GCA_964433745.1 uncultured Oscillospiraceae bacterium
GGAAGCAAAAAGCGGACATGTGGTATCCTATACCCTCACAAAGACGAAAAAAGTCATTATTAACTATGTCTTTAGAAAAAGCGGCCTGATAATCAGAATATACGGTGATCACATAGGCAGCTACCCCGACATTTTAAGTACACTGCCTGAAAACATGGCAAAGGCTATTGAAAAAGCGCCTGTCTGCAAGCGGCTTATAGACCCGACTAAGTGCAACTCAAAGTGCGGGATGGGTTATGTTTTTGACCTTAAAGACACTACGCATAAAAAATGCCGGTACAATAGCTTTATGTTTGATATCAAGAGCGAAAACTATGAGGCTATAAAATCATTTCTTGATATGGAGATTAAAAGCCGCCTATTAGCGGTATAGCACTAAAAGGCGGCTTTTTTCATTCTATCTCTGCCAATAATATACTGCTGTATCAAGATATCCTTGCAGCTCTTTTCTTTTTTCGTCTGTCAGCTCCTTTAACGGCTTATCGTACTGCTGGATTACATATCTGCCGTCCTTTTCGTATATAAATATCTCATCCTCATACGGAATAAAAATCGATTCTTCATTAAAGAAAATAAATTTATGATTAAGCTTCGGCAGCCGCAGCCGGGTGTAGCTGTCTACATTCGGCTCATCGTGCTTTACAGTGATTCCTGTATCTGTAGCTTGTGAGAACAACTCTATGAGCCTTCCGTAAACAGTGCGGTCATTTATCTGTCCGCTTTTTACCTCGTTGCCGTTTTCTATGACCGTTAGTGACGGCAGATATTCAAAAAGCAATTCATGCTGTTTTTCCTTTTCCTGACACACTAAAAACAAATCATCTTGCATCGGAATTGTCACCGAATACTTCGAGTTATTGCTTATAAATGAGGACAGGGTCTCATACACTGTTACCTTTGTCTTATTCGTTTTATTATCCTTACGGACACTGACACGGCTGGCACGGTTTCCGTTTCTTAGCTGTCCGCTGAGTATGACGGTGTCTTTTACATAGTCATACTCGATGCTAGGATACGCCGAATACATATCCACAGGCCATCCTATAACATAAAAATACAAAATTAAGCTAAGCAGCGCTGCGGCAACAAGCGAAAGGATTCCTATACTTATATAGCTTGACTTCTTCATCCTGCGGCGCACCTTTTTGAGATAGTCTATCTCTCCCGGCGCAGCTTTATTACAGCCGATGGACTGTTTAAGCTCATCTAGGTATTGAGAACATGAAGAGCATTCCTTTATATGCTCTGTCACTGCTTCATTGCTCTGCTCGCTTGTTAGCTTCTCCACGTAAGACGGTAAAAGATCACGCACAATGTTACAATCCAGTTTATTCATGACAATATCTCCAATATCATTTTTTTACCTCTGTAAAAGTTCACACGCGCCCATGTCTCGGTCTGACCTAGAATCTCCCCTATCTCCTTGAAGCTCAAATCACCGAACAGTCTAAGGTACAAAATCTCTCTAAACGGCTCCTTAGTCCTGTGAAGCGCCGTCAACAACTCGATTTTTTGCTCTGAATCGATAAAAAATGCCTCTGTTCCCTTTTCTGCTGATGGGATGTCGTCGCTCAATTCATCCGCTTCATGCTTTTTCTTTTTATTAAGCTCCTGTAAAAAGACATGCTTTGCTATCTGGCACAGCCAGGTGGACATTTTACATGTTCCGTCGTATGTATGAAGTGAATGTAGCGCTCTGTAAAAGGTCTCCTGGGTCAGCTCCTCCGCCCATTCGCTGTTTTGGGTTTTGGTCAAAAGAAATTTATAGACCGTTTTTGCATATTCCCGGTACACACTGTCCAAATCCTGCACCGCTTCACCTCCTTTGCTTATATATCCATAAAAAGACCCTTTCGTTACAGCCGTCTTTAAATTATTTCAATAAAATAATTATACCATAAAAAAGCGGGAGAATCAAAACCCTCCGGTTTTGATTCTCCCGCTTTTTGCTTTACTTTTGACAGTTAGCCAGCATGTTTTCGGCGAATATACCGTATCCCCTGGTGGGGTCGTTGACAAAAACATGTGTAACTGCACCGACAAGCTTACCATTTTGCAGGATAGGGCTGCCCGACATTCCCTGTACAATACCGCCTGTTTGGTTTAGCAGGGTAGGGTCGGTTATACGTATCACCATGTTCCGTGTTGGACTTACGCCCGTATGATTCACAGACTCTATGACGACTTCATATGAGCTGGGTTCGTTACCCATGACGGTTGCTAGAATTGTAGCCTTTCCGGGTACTACCTCGCCCCGCATGGCGACCTCCACAGGTTCATGGCTGCACGGAGGCTCATTGAGAATACCGTATACACCAGTTTCGTTGTTTAAAAGAAGCTTGCCCTTTATATGGTTGGAGAAAAAAGCCCCCAAAAGCTCTCCGGGATTTCCCTTAGACCCTCTTTTTACACTGTTTATCGTCACCTCTACCACCTCGCCGGAGGACAGGGGCATAATCTCACCTGTATCCACATCGCTGATGGGATGCCCCAGACCGCCGAAGCTTCCGTCCTCGGGAACATAAAATGTCGTCGTACCGATTCCGGCAGAGCTGTCACGAACCCAGATGCCCGCCTTGTAGCCCTCTTCTGTCTTTACCCCCTTGACATACACCGTCTGATGCGCACCGCGTCTTATTATTTCAAAGGGTATGGGCTTACCCTCACTCTTTGAGATAATTCTGGCAACGTCACTGTTTGACATTACCTCTTTTCCGTCCACCTTAATAATAATATCTGATAGCTTTAACCCTGCATCCTTTGCCGGACTTAGTATCTCGCCGTTTACCTCGATATCACCAAGTCCCACCACTAAAACGCCGTCTGTAAACATCTTTATGCCAAATGGCGTTCCGCAGGGAACCACCATACGTTTGGAGACAACCTTGACCTCCACAGGCTTTATGTCCAGAAGACCCATGTAGCGGGCTACCCCTTGATAGCTTGCTCCCACCGTCCGGGTTTCTGCAAAGGTGTCTGCGCTTATTCCGTTTAATACTATATTAATCTGCTCACCCAGAGTAAGAGTACCGTCTGTTGTTATCTGGTACTCATCCGGCAGCACATAGTCTAGATAGACTGTTGCGCCTATGAGCAGAGTGCTTGCAAATATATAAAATACGCATAAAAAACCTATAATGCCTCTGATAGGCCGTTTGTTTCTCATCATGCCCTCCATTGCAATACATCTGCGGTGAAAAAACAATCACCCTTACATATCTTCTGTCGGCAGTACAAAATTATTAAAGGCAAATATAATAGTTATTGCTTAAATCTGTTAGGATTATATTTTTTTGGGATAACAAAATATTACAAAATAAAGCTGAATTTTTTGATATTATGGTACGTTTATGTGGTAAGATAACAGTATAATATATGAATGGGAGAAATGCCGTAATACGGTTACATTAATTATGCCGCGGGAGACAAACTTCAAGCTGGTATTAGAGTGTGCAGATGCATTTTCCTCCGTCACCGGACTCGCGGTTATTGTGTCCGATATAGGCGGTAATATTCTGCATTCCGTCTGCTATGCTAAAAAGTTATTTTCTTCTATATTATGAG
>CAYSTR010000369.1:0-3559 GCA_964433745.1 uncultured Oscillospiraceae bacterium
GAAAACGGTGAATTTGCGGGAAAAACACTCAAAGAGCTCACCGAAATAAACCCTTCGGTACTGGGCAAAGCAGACGAAATCCCCATCATGATAAAGCTCATAGACGCAAAGGACAATCTGTCCGTACAGGTGCATCCGGACGATGCTTATGCCCGCGAAAAGGGCGAGAGCTTCGGTAAGACCGAGATGTGGTACATTGCGGACTGCGACCCCGGCGCTTGTGTCTATGTAGGTCTTAAGGAGGATACGGACGAGGAAACTCTCCGCACATACCTTGAAAACGGCAGGCTTTTAGAGCTTTTAAACCGCTTTCCCACCAAACCCGGCGACGCCTACTTCATCCCCGCCGGGACGATTCATGCCATCGGTGCGGGAAACGTCATTCTGGAGATTCAGCAAAGCTCAAACCTCACATATAGGCTATACGACTACAACCGCCTCGAAAAGGACGGCAACCCGCGTCAGCTTCATATAGAGGACGGGCTGCGCTCCGCCTCCCGATTGGCGTACACTCCCGGCTCGGGTAAGCTGCCGGTAACCTGTCCGTTTTTTAATGTAAAAAAGCTCACCGTCAAGGAGACGGGAAGCTTCTTTGTATTAGACCGGTTCATGACACTCAATGTACTGGGCGGCTCTGCTTTTATCCGGTACAAGGGCGGTGAGCTTCGGGTTTCGGCGGGAAGCTCTGTGTTCTTTCCTGCCGGTATAGGCGAAATTACTGTCGAGGGCGGGCTGGACGGCGTGCTCACCTCCATATAGGCTTTGCCATGACATGTAACATTGTGCTTGTTGAGCCGCAGATTCCGCAGAACACCGGCAATATTGCCCGTACATGCAGTGTAACCGGCGCACGGCTTCACATAGTCGAGCCTATGGGCTTTGCTATTGAGGACAAAAAGCTAAAGCGCGCCGGTCTTGATTACTGGTATGACCTTGATATCACATACTATAAGAACATGGACGCATTCTTTGAAGCTAATAACGGAACATATTTTTATTTTACCACCAAGGGGAGCACGCCCTACACCGGTGTTTCCTATCCGGACGGTTGCTTTCTCATATTTGGGCGGGAGGACAAGGGTCTGCCCGAAAAGCTTTTATTTAGTAATCCCGAACGTTGTGTGCGCATCCCCATGCGGGACGATAGAAGAAGCCTAAACCTATCAAACACCGTAGCTATCGGAGTATACGAGATGATAAGACAGCTCTCCCCCGACTCTATCTATTTATAAGGAGGACACCATCTTGCAGAAGATTAAGCTTATCACCGACACCCCCAGTGATATCCCGCCGCAGTTTGAAAACGGTATTGAAATCCTCTCTGTCCCCATTAGCATTGACGGCAAGGAGTATCTTGAGCGCAAGGATTTCTCCCCCACGGAGTTTTATGATATTGTAGGGACCTGTAAGGAGATACCCAAGACCTCACATGTCCCGCTGGTGGATTTTGTAGAGTGCTTCGAGCGTCTTTTCAAGGAGGGGTATGACCATGCTATATTCGTCTCCATAGCGTCAAAGGGCTCGAATACGCTCAATGTGGCTAGGATGGCAGGGGACATGTTCTTCTCCAGCCACCCGGAGGCTAAGGATAAGATTACTCTTCACTTTATAGACTCAAAATCCTATGCATACAGCTACGGCTATGCTGTCGTAAAGGCGAATGCTATGGCGCGTTCGGGTAAGAGTATAGACGAGATACTGGCGTTTCTAGGTGACTGGTTCTCGCGGCTTGAGATATTCTTTGCCGTATATAATCTGGACTTTGCAAAGAAATCGGGGCGTATAAGCGTTGCCGCCGCCTTTGCGGGGGAGCTTATAGGGCTTCGTCCTGTACTTAGTATCATTGACGGCAAGATAGATATCTTCGATAAGGTAAGAGGGGACAAGAACGTTCTTCCGAGACTTTTAAAGGAGGTCTCCTCCCGCATATCAAAGGGCAGTGAGTATGTAGTGCTAAAGGGTACGGTGGACGCACAGGCGGACGAGATGGCGGCGCTTCTGACCGAGAAGCTGGGCTACCCGCCCGCCGGTATATTCCATCTAGGTGCGGCTATTACGATTAATGCGGGTCCCTCCGCTATAGGTATAGCATTTTTAGGGGAGAAGCGCGGCGGATAGTTCATGCATATACCAAAAGTATATGCGCGGGGTTTTTGAACTATCGTTAAAAGCTTGACCCGCACAACACACGCTTATAGGTGGAAAACAAGGGTGCTATACATAAAGTTTTAAACATTTTCCACAGAGTTTTCAACATACATGGAGGAAAGAATGGATAGGAACGGGGTAATTTCGGCAGTTTCGGCACTTATTTCGGCTTTGGGAGAGGACGCTTCGCGGGAGGGGCTTGCAGAGACGCCCGAACGCGCTGCGCGTATGTACGAGGAGCTTATGGGAGGGTATGGGCAAGACCCGAATGTGCATATAAAGACCTTTCTGTCCTCCGGAGAGCAGACAGTGACCATCTCCGACATCCCCTTTTACTCCATGTGCGAGCACCATCTGCTGCCGTTTTTCGGTACTGTGGACATAGAATACCACCCCAGAAACGGCAGGGTACTAGGGCTTTCTAAGTTTTCTCGTATAATAAATGTATATGCAAAGCGTTTGCAACTACAAGAGCGTATGACTAGGGAGATAGCCGAGTTTCTATATAGTGCGCTGGACCCCCATTCGCTCACCGTGACAGTTCGGGCTGAACACATGTGTATGACGGTACGCGGAGCAAGAGCGGCAGGAGCTAAAACCACCACCCGCACGGTTTTGGGGGAGGAATAAGACCGAAAATGTGATTGACATTTCGGTATTTTAGTGATAATATAAGATATATATCTAATGAAAGGTGGTGAGAAGCATGAAGCAATCTAATTTTTTACGCACGAAAGAAGTGTTTCACGGCAGTGATATAGTGCGTAGGTTTACATTCAGAGCAATCGGTACTATGGATAGCTACGCCCTTTTGGCAAGGAAAAATCACAATCTAGCAATGGATTTTGCCATTTTAGGGGAGAAGTCTGCCCATTTTACGAATAAGGATTGTTTTGAATGCCTGTCACCACATCAAATAGCAGCTTAAATCTGCTTCTTTAATGTTTGGTCGCCTTGTGCAGTCAAAACTGTCTGCACAGGGTATTTTTATGTCCAAATATAAAGGAGCGTTTTATTATGATTGATATATCAGTAAACGAACTAAATAAATACTACGGTTCTAACCATGTGATAAAGGGAATCTCGTTTGAAATATACAGCGGTGAAAAGGTCGGATTACTCGGCAAAAATGGTTCGGGTAAAACAACGCTGTTCAAAACGATAACAGGTGAGGAGTATTTTGAAAGCGGAGGTATATCTAAAGCGACAGGAAAAAGGATTGAAATGCTTGCGCAAATCCCCGCTTTTTTAGAGAACGACACAGCAGAAGATGTTTTACGTACGTCTTTTGCGGAAGCAACCGAAATTCTCCATGCTATGAAGAAAATTGAGGGCGACCCCAATCCTTATGTTCTTGCTGGGTATGGTCGTCTTATGGAGGAATATGAACGACTGGGAGGTTATGATACAG
>CAYSTR010000370.1:0-3552 GCA_964433745.1 uncultured Oscillospiraceae bacterium
TAAAAAAATTAAGTTTAAGGGTGCGAATAGGCACGATACCCATCCCACTTTGGGTCACTATGTAACGCTAGAGCACATGAGACAGGATTTAATCTTAATGAAGCAGCACAATATTAACGCAGTACGCACCTCCCACTACCCGAATGATCCGAGGTTTTATCACCTCTGTGATGAGCTGGGACTGTATGTCATGGACGAAGCAGACCAGGAGCACAATGCCCTCTGGCCCTATCCGCAGGACAAACAGCTCAGCGAAAACCCCGATTGGCTCGATGCCTTCATGGACAGGATGGCACGAATGGTCGAACGGGATAAGAATCGTCCGTGTGTGGTGTTCTGGTCGTTGGGTAATGAATCCGCCTATGGAGAAAATCATATCCAGATGGCAAGGTGGACAAGAGCGCGGGATAGCTCAAGGCTTATTCATTACGAATGTGCATGGGACAGGGAAAAGCGCTTTGACACAAAGCACGATGGGCGCTACGACACATCCTTCATCGATGTCATAAGCAGGATGTACCCGGAGACCGAATGGATAAAGAAGGAAATCGTAGAATTTGAAGGCGAGGATGAAAAGCCCTTTGTGATGTGTGAGTATGCGCACGGAATGGGCAACGGTCCCGGTGATCTAAAGGACTATTGGGATTTGATCTACCGGTCGGAACGCTTTGCAGGGGCATGGGTATGGGAATGGGCAGACCACACGGCGGTGCGTCAGTTGCCGCACAATCAAAAGCCGTTGGTGCTGTGCGAGTACTGTGCGGCTGTAGGGCACGGTCCTGGGGATTTAAAGGACTATTGGGACATTATCCATAACACCGACAAGGTAGCGGGCGCATGGGTCTGGGAATGGGCGGATCACACCATAGAAAAGGAGTATAACGGCAAAAAGATTTATACCTACGGCGGGGACTTCGGTGATGAACCCAATTCCAAAAACTATTGTATAGACGGTTATGTAACACCCGACAGGCGTCCGACAACAGGTCTTTTGGAACTGAAAAAGGTCATAGAACCCATTACAGCCGCACTTATCAGCGCTGAACCTATCACGATTCGTGTGCATAACCGAAACTACTTCGAGGCGCTTTCCGATGTCGACATAAACTGGGAGATTACGCTAAACGGAAAGGTCTTGGAACAGGGTAGGCTTGATTGTCCGGCTGCCGCACCACAGCTGAGTGCAGAGATATCCATTCCCTTTAGCTGCACATACGAATGCAGCGGCACATATAGGTTGAATGTATATTTTAATCTCACAAAAAACACTGCCTGGTGTAAAAAGGGTCATGAGCTAACCTTTGCACAGCTTGAACTAAAGACAGTGCCCAGGTTGGTCATAAGCACGAAAGCCCTCCCGCCCCTCTCCTTTGAGGTTAGAGGAGAGGATTACATCATAAACGGCAGATACTTCTCCTATACCTTCAACAAACGCGCTGCGATGTTTACGAGCTTAAAGAGGCAGGGGTTTGAGCTTATAAGTGAGCCGCTGACCTTTGAGGTGTTCAGAGCGATGATGGACAACGACAATGTGATTCGTGAGCAGTGGCAAAAGGAGCGCATAGATAGGCTTGTTCCGCACATCTACAGCTGTGAGGTGACGGAAAATACTAATACACGCGTCTCATTAAAGGTGATATACAGTCTTAGTGCGTATAGTCTCTTCCCGCTTATCAGGGGGAGCGTTGTTTGGTCGGTGGACGGAAACGGGGTCATCTCGATGAGCAACGATGTGACGGTTCGTGAGGATGCGCCATATCTGCCACGGTTTGGGTTGAAGCTTATACTGAAAAAGGGGTTTGAGCAGGTGGAATATCTGGCAAACGGCCCTTACGACAGCTATTGCGATATGCACAATCTATGCCGCAAGGGCAGATACAGTGCTCGCGTGGACGATCTGTTTACCGACTATCTCATGCCGCAGGAAAACGGAAGCCATGACAGCGCCGAATGGGTTTGCGTTTCTAATATCTATGGTATTGGACTGCTTGCACTTGCTGAAAGGGAATTTTCCTTTAATTTAATGCATTATACCCCGCATGACCTGTATAAAGCGGATCACAATTATAAGCTCAAAAAGCGGGATGAGACCATACTCATTCTGGACTATAAAATGAGCGGAGTAGGTTCAAATAGCTGCGGTCCGCAGCTGCTTGAACAGTACCGTTTTTCGGACAAGGCGTTTAACTTTAGCCTTACGCTGATACCCATGTCCAAAGAGGTATGCGATGTAGATGATTTAGTTAATAGGTTGTGTTCATATGAATAAAAAGGACAGGGAAATATTAAGGGAGCTCGCCCTTTGTACAGCAGAGCTTGCGGGGAGTGAGGAGAACGTCCAAAGAAAAAGGCTTTGGACGTCGGTAAAGGACCTCTCAATGGTACGCCCCACTGTACAGGTAGAGGTACAGAGCATAAAGGACTTTCTGCGTGAAGATGAGCTTTTATGTACAGAGCCCGCAATGCGCGATATTGAATACCGCTTGAGAAGAGACCTCAAGCACGCAGCGGAATTGGGTGACGACTACGTGCTGGAGGGGTTTTACAATATCGGAGTAGCGGTAAACAGTACAGGGTTTGGTGTGGATATAATCGAAAACCGCATATCAGACAGCAGTGGCAGCATCGCATTTACATATAACCACCCGATAGACTCCCCCGATAAGGTTTCTCTGCTTCAAACACGCACACACAGGGTTGACATGGAGAAAACCCATACTAAAAAGGAGCTCGCAGAAGAGCTGTTCGGGGATATCCTGCCTGTACGAGTATTTGACAGCATGTATGTGCCGTGTCTGACGAGTGAACTATATAAGCTTATAGGCAATGACAGCATGATGTACTGGATACACGATGAACCCGATGTCATTCATAGGCTCATGCGGTTTATTGCGGACGATAAGATGGCATTGTTTCGGATGCTAGAAACTAACGGATGTATCTGCGATAACACCGAGGGGAGCTTTGTAGGCTCGGGCAGTCCCGGATATATGTCAAGAAGTACTAAACCCTCAAATACAGTTAGGATGGGGGATGTGTGGGTATGGCTGGAATCGCAGGAAACCACTATGTTCTCACCCGAGGCGTTTAAGGAGTTCTTTTTACCCTACATTGCGGAGTTCGGACGAGCCTTTGGTTATGTTTATTATGGCTGCTGTGAACGAGTGGACGATAAATGGCAGGATATAATCTCATCTATCCCAAATGCACGAGCGGTTTCGGTGTCCCCTTGGACGGATGTCAATGTCTTGGCAGAGCTTGTAAGGGGGGACGTTGTGTTGTCGAAAAAGCCCTTTCCTCAGTATATCTCGGGCAGCAATGCAGAATGGGAGGAGGTTGAAAAGGAGATTACAACGGTGATGGAGGTGTGTAAAAGAAATGGCTGCAATCTTGAGATAATTTTACGAGACCTCTATACGATAAACGGAGATTTAAACAAGCTCAAAGAATGGGTACGGCTTACAAAATCCGTTACGCAGGGGTGAACATATGAGCATTATAAAGAGAAAGGGCATACATTTCTTTGATGGAGAAGAAAAATACTATGTAACG
>CAYSTR010000371.1:0-3537 GCA_964433745.1 uncultured Oscillospiraceae bacterium
ATGTGGTTGAAAACATCAAGCTTCTAAACAAGATGCTAAAGGACGAGGGATATATAACATATGCGTTTCAGTCGGGAAAGGATGCAATTACAAGCCTTTCAATCTCCCCGCCTGACATTATACTCCTCGACATTAATATGCCGGAAATGGACGGCTATACGACGGCACGTCTCATGAAAGAGAAAGAGAAGCTAAAGAATGTGCCTATTATCTTCATTTCGGCGTTAAGCGAGACAAGCGATAAGCTCAATGCCTTTAAAGCAGGCGGTGTGGATTATATCACAAAACCGTTTGTCTTAGAGGAGGTGCGCGCCAGAGTGGAAGCTCACCTAAAGCTTGCGAAGATGCACAATCAGCTTACCAAGACCAACGCAGAGCTGAAAAGACTGCTGGACCAACAGTATCAAGATCTTTTTGCCTCCCAGAAAAAGGTTATAGAGCTGCAAAACGAGAACTTTAACGCACAGGTGGCGGTTATAGAGGCGCTGACCGGCTTTGCAGAGGTGGACAGAGAGAACCAGAACCGCTCAATCAAGAGCATACAGATAGCCTGTGCCATGCTTCTAAACGAGCTGTGCAGACATCCCGAATACATGGGGATAATTAACGATGACTATGTGAGAAACTTCCTGTGTGCCGCTGCGCTCTACGATATAGGTATGGCGGGCTTTAGAAACGATAACAATCTTACGACCTACCGAAGCAGCAGTAAGCAGCCGGAAATAGAGAAGCACACCAACATCGGAGCTCTGATGCTCTATAAGGCACTGGAGAAGTTTCCCGGTAACAAGATGCTTACCATGGCTATAGAGATGGCACAGCATCATCATGAGCATTTTGACGGGACAGGCTACCCTCAGGGAATAAAGGGCAAGGATATCCCGCTTGCTGCCCGTGTACTTAGCGTGGTGGATGCCTATTATGAGCTTATATGCCAACAGAAATATTCTGCCAGCAGTGCCATATTCACAATCTGCGGTATCTGGAAGTCTCGGTTTGACCCGGATATAGTAGCAGCGTTTGTCGCTGCAAAGGAAAACAACGAGTTTTAGTAAAAGAGAATAAATTTATTTATTTCCTCCCCTTTATCGGGGATGGAAGCTTCTTTACAGGCCTATCAAACAGCAAATCCTTGCCGTTTGTGTGATAGCCATGTAAAGATTTTTTATTTTATGGTAAAAAATACAGGGTGTACGACTTTGCCGCACACCCTCAATACATAAATTATAACTTATCCTATGCTTCCTCACGCATATGCTTTGCATCCTCTATTACAGCCGCCTCCAGCTGATTCGGGAGCTGCTCATACCGCTCAAACTTTAACTGGAAGCTGCCGCGCCCCTGTGTCATGGAACGTAAAATCGTCGTGAAATCGTGCATTTCTGCCATGGGTACCTCTGCTTCAATCTCCGAGAGCTTGTTACCCGCCGGATTCATACCCAGCACCCTGCCGCGGCGCTTATTGAGATCGCCTATTATATCGCCCGTGTTGCTGTCCGGGACGATGGTCTTTAGGTTGCCGATAGGCTCAAGAAGCACCGGTGTGGCGACAGCAAGCCCCGCCTTATAAGCAAGCGAAGCCGCAAGCTTAAAGGACATTTCCGAGCTGTCTACCGGGTGATAGCTGCCGTCTACTAATGTTGCCTTTAGTCCCACAACAGGATATCCGGCAATAACGCCTTTCTGGATACAGTCGCGAAGCCCTTTCTCAACCGCCGGGAAGAAGGACTTGGGTACAGCACCGCCGAATACAGCATCGGCAAATATCAAGTCCTCACCGTCATGCGGCTCGAACTCTATCCACACATGACCGAACTGACCGTGACCGCCGGTCTGCTTCTTGTGTTTACCCTCAACCTTGACCTTTTTACGTATGGTCTCGCGATAGGGTACACGGGGCTTGATAAGCTCCACATTCACGCCGAACTTGGACGATAGCTTAGAGATAACAACGTCCAGATGCTGTTCACCGAGACCGGACAGAATCTGCTGATGGGTCTCGCTGTTTTGATAGAACGATATTGTGGGGTCTTCCTCCATTAGGCGGGTAAGCCCCTGGGAAATCTTGCCCTCGTCGCCCTTGGCTTTGGGTATAACCGCCATTGAGAGTGTCGAGAGCGGGAATTCCTCCTTAGAGCAGGACACAACGCGTCTCGCGTCACAGAGGGTGTCGCCTGTGACGGCAGAGGTGAGCTTTGATATTGCGCCGATATCACCTGCCGAGATGACCTCTGTGTCCTCCTGCTTCTTGCCTTTGACAAACATTAGCTTGCCCTGACGCTCGGGTGCGCCTGTTCTCGCGTTGATAAGCTGGGTTTCGTGTCTTAATTCACCTGATACAACCTTTACAAACGAGAGCTTGCCGACAAACGGATCGGCAATGGTTTTAAATACCTTAGCGGCAAGCGGTTCATCCTTAGAGCACTTGAGTGTGACCTTCTTATCGTCAGCATCCACAGCCTCCTCTGAACCGGAAGCGGGCATTATGGTCGTGACAAGCTCCAGCAGCAAGTCCACGCCCTCCACGGTAAATGAGCTTATACCCACGACAGGGAAGAGAGCTCCGCTCTTAACTGCTTGTGCTGTACCTGTCAACAGCTCCTCCTTTGTGAATGTCTCACCGGAGAAGAACTTATCCATGAGTGCCTCGTCCGTCTCTGCAATAACCTCGGAGAGCGCCGCTATGTAATCCTCGTATTCGGACATGTCGGCATCCTTTTGTGTGCCCTTGCCGTTTTGGTAGGATGCTTGTTTTCCTGTCAATATATTAACGTAGCCGGTCACCTTACCGCCGGTTATCTGCGGTAGAATGACGGGACACGCCTTGTTTCCGAAAGTATTTTGAAGCTGATTGAGAACCTTAAAGAAGTCTGCATTCTCCTCGTCCAGCTTTGTTATACAGAACATGACAGCACGTTTCATGTCTGTTGCCAGATTAAACGCTTTTTCTGTGCCTACTGCCACGCCCGATTTACCGGACAGTGTGACTATTACGCCGTCGGCAGCATATACTCCCTCGTAAAGCCCTGAAGCAAAGTCAAAAAGGCCGGGTGTGTCGATAAAGTTGAGCTTATAGCCGCCAAACTCCACCGGCGCTATAGCCGCTGAAACAGATGCCTTGCGTTTTATTTCCTCCGGGTCGAAATCGCAGATAGTGTTGCCGTCTAAAACCTTGCCAAATCTGTCTGTGCCGCCTGTGGAAAAGAGTAATGCCTCCGCCAAGGTTGTTTTGCCCGAACCGCCGTGTCCTGCCAACGCTATGTTTCTGATGTGTGAGCAATCATATTGTCTCAACTAGATCCTCCCCTTTCAAGGCAGTTATTTATTTAATAATTATATATAATTTATCCCCTTACTTCAAGTGGATTTTATAAATATTTCCCTTTTACCCTCACGAAGATTTATGCACAATAATGTGCAGCATGTACAATAAGTAGAAGAAATGGGAATAAATATGTGTTCTATGTTGACAGTCAGAGGGTATAGGCAAGATTTCTAAGTAGAAAAGGATTGTAATAAAATAAATAAAAAACCCGG
>CAYSTR010000372.1:0-3522 GCA_964433745.1 uncultured Oscillospiraceae bacterium
CATCTATACCGAATATATGGTATGGGTGTTTTTGTTTGTCCTGTGATTCTGCAAGCACACTTTTTCTAAATGATTTTTTCATTTCTATCGCCGTCATTCCTATGTTTTATGGGATTTTACCGCTTTGACCCTTTGTTGCTGAAAAAATGATGAAACTTTTTTATTTTATTTCCCGTATATGATGTTCATGTGATAATTGAGATATAGAATCAAGTTAACAATTAATATTCTGGAGGGGAACTCATGAACCGAAAGTTAAAGTCATCAATAGCATTTCTTCTTTCAATTCTAATGGTTATCGGTATCTTTCCGGCAGCAACCTTTGCGGTTGAAACTCCTGTACCCGAAAGTGAACTGATAAGAATTGTCACAGCAAAGGTAAACACACTTGATCTTGGCAACGGTACAATAGACAGCATCATCGATGGAATTAATAAAACAGTAAAGGATGCTGTAACTGCGGCAGTTCAGAAGATTATCAATCCCAGTGATTTAGGAAGTCTTTTGGGAACTCTTTCACCTATAATCAGCGGAGCTATTAAAGCCGCTCTTTCCGGTGTTTCGATTCCTGATGGTATCGACATTGACAGTATTGTCGGAGACATACTGGCCAGCGATTTCGTCAAAGACATCCTAAGCAGCGAGATAGTCGGTGAGATAGTAGATTTGACAATCAAGTATGCTATCGACGAAATCATGCAAATGATAAAGCTTCCCAACTCGAGCGAGATTATAGCAGGTCAAAAGGATGCTCTTATTGCTAAACTGGCAGGCAATATATATAATGCACCTGAACAGCCAGTTGATATAACAAACCCAAATGGCCCTCGTGTCCTTAGCCATCTTCCTGTAGGAACGACCGCACTTACTCCAAACGTAAATCTTTCCTACTATACTTTTATTATAACTGAATGGAACAAGTTCCTTGGTGCAAATTACTCCGTCAAGACCATTAGTGTTACAGGCTGGAATACCGGCAACATAAACAGCTACATTGATATTAACGCTTTAATTGAGTATGGCAAGATGTTCGGGAACATAGAAGCACCCGATATCTCTAACATTGATTATCAGACAATCGTTCTTAATGCATTGCAAAAGGCTGCAAAGGAAGTTATTACTGCAAGACTTAATGCTCTGAAGAACAAGCTTATTGAGCAGGTCAATGCTTTTATCTACGGCTTAAAGCAGGATTTGGCTGACGAAATGAATAAGCTGTTTGCAGAGGCAGGTCTAAAGCCCGGCTTCACGGCAGATGATATCAACCTTAACGACATAAACGGCACATTAAACGGTATCAAGGCAACGCTTGAAGCAGCTGTCAAGGTAAAGGGTGAGGAGCTAAAGGCTGAAGCTCTTGACAAGATAAATGCGAAGCTGACAGCACTTAAAGCTGCACTTTCTGCTAAGTACAAGGCAGCGGCAGCGGTTGTTAACGGTCTGCTTGACAAGGTTATCGGCGAGGTCAGCAGAATTAAGCAGCAGATATCCGATGTTAAGGATGCTATCGGCGAAGCGGTAAAGGATGCACAGGAAAAGGCCGCTAAGGAAATCAATGCATTCTTTGCAGGTCTCGGTCTTAAAACAGACATAAGTCACGGCGATGATTTTGATACTATAAAGTCAAAGCTGGAAACCGCTCTTAAGGACAAAGCAAAAGAGCTTAAGGAAGAAGCTTTAGACGCTCTCGAGGCTAAGCTGGTAGCACTTCGCAAATCTGTATCCTCCTCCATCCAAGGTTATGTAGATGAGCTTATCGCTGTTGTCAAGGCAGCTAAGGAGGATCTCAAAAAGGCTCTCGCAGCTCTTGAAGCAGAGGCACTAGAGCAGATAAACGCTATCCTAAAGGTTAAAGCTGAATTAAAGCTCACCATTAAGGACACAAAGGACGATGTCGAGAATAAGCTCGACGCATATTCCAAGGGGTTAAGTGACAGTGAGCGCGCTTCTGTCGTAGGCAAGCTCGAAGCACTAAAGGTTAAGATTTCTGAATGCAAGACCGCTGTAGCAATAATCGACTGGGTACTTGATATAATCAACAGATATCCGGAAGAGGTAGAGGCAAACGGCAAGCTTTCATTATCCTTTGAGGGAATAAAGGATGTTACCGTTTCCTACTACATGCACAGCTACAACATCCCCTACGGCGACAGCAGAGTACGCGGCGCATGGTATACCCTCCCCGGCACATTTGATAATGCGGCAGAGATTGATCTTTCCACAGCAGGTCTCCCCTCCGCTAACTACACTATCCGCGTAAATGCACCCGGCATGACCTACACATTCCCGACTGTTGATATAGACTCCAGCGTAAATAAAGATAACTCCTTTAACGTTCCTGTTGCAACAGTTACCGTTGTTGTTGGCAAAGGCGATGATCCCATACTTGCTAACACAAATGTTTCACTGGTTCAGTCCAACTGGACACATATGAACCACTTTGACCCCGCAACACACAAGGCAAGCTTTAAGGTATTTGCAAACGGCGGTCAGTATGAAGCCCGTATCGGCTACGGCGTGGCAAGCGGCTTAAATATGCAGCTTACCGGCAATAAGTCTGCTGCAGTCACAGAGGACGGCGGCGAATATGAAATCGTATTCGGTGATGAGTACTTCTACACTGTAACGATTCCCGAAGGGTACTCCAAGGTAGCTCTAGTACAGTCCAACTGGGTTTACCAGAACCTCAATGCAGGCGACACAATGACCCTGTTCAAGAACAACAGCCCGGCTTACATCATCTACACATTCGGCGGTGTAAACGGCAGAGTTGATTTTGTTCTCGACGGAACTAATCCCTTTGACGGTCTTACTAAGTCCGACCTTTCTGTCTCCTTTAAGGGCGTAACAGGTGTATGGGTACAATACACCAATACCAAAACCAACGAGACAAAGAAGGAATATGTAACCGGCGGTGCTGATTCCATCACTTTTGAGGGTCTGAAAACCGGCACATACGAAGTAAAAGCATGGAGAAACAGCGCGGTTTACACCGAGACAATTAATCTGGCGCAGAAGAAGATAGTAGAGGTTCCCACCAGAAAGATTTCGGTTGATACAAACGGTATCCAGAATGTTAATGTAACTCTCTATGTTAAGGGCGATACAGCTTCCTTTGTAACAAAGGAAATAACCAAGAACGGCGGCGGCTTTGACGGCGTATATACCGTAATCGATGGTTTCAACTATGATGTTAAGATCGTTAGAAACGGCGTAACCTACAACAAGTCCACCGCAGCCGCAGAGGGCGACGAGACTATCGCAGTTCCCACGAGAACAGTGGTTGTTAACTTCCCCGGTCTTAAAAATGTAACCACAAAGATATACGCCAAGGGCTCTGCATCCGCATTTGCATCGGTTAACAGCTCTAACGATTCCGCTGAGATGCTGGTATTTGCAGGCGATGACTCCGGCACAGCCTCCTATGATATAGTCGTAACCCGCATGGGCGCAGAGTATATAATGTCCATCGGTAGCTTTACAGCTGGCGACGGCGCTTATGTAGCCGGGACTGTTACCACC
>CAYSTR010000373.1:0-3522 GCA_964433745.1 uncultured Oscillospiraceae bacterium
CGGATGATGTGCATAATCGTCCGTTATCGTCACACCATTTACCGTACCCAGCACCTCAAAGCGTCTGGATGCCCCTGTAAAACCATCCGCCGCTTCGTTTAGCTTTTCGGGCGGTACACCCAAAAGCACCGCACAGACACATGCGGCGAGAGCATTTAATATATTGTGCTCACCGGGAACGGTAAGCTTTAGGTCGCAGAGCGCCCTGTCCTTATGAATGAGCGTAAAGCTTGAGGATACACCCTTTAGCTTGATATTAACCGGGTAATAGTCATTATGAGCGTCAAAACCGAACGTGACAATGCGTTTATCTATTCCCGCCAACGCATCAAGTGTGTTTTTATCGTCACCGTTTATGACTACCGTCTCTGCCGCTATATCCGCAAATCTGCGAAACGAGGATTTTAGATTGTCCATCGTCTTAAAAAACTCCAGGTGGTCTTCATCAATGTTGAGGATAACGGAGATAGCTGTAGAAAGCTCTAAAAATGTATTTGAATATTCGCACGCCTCACACACAAAGACATCCGAGCAGCCTGTACGTCCGTTTCCGCCAATTAGGGGCAGCTTACCGCCTATAACCGCCGATGGATCAAGACCTGCTTTTATGAGCATGTGGGTCAGCATAGCAGTTGTCGTAGTCTTTCCATGTGTACCGGAGATACCCACCGTTTTTTTATATCTTGCAGAAACAAGCCCTAAAATCACCGATCGCTCGATTGCGGGAATACCAAGCTCAGAAGCTTTTATAAGCTCGCAGTTTGTTTTCGGAATAGCGGCAGAGTAGATTATAAGCTCTGCGCCATTTATGTTTTCTTCCTTATGACCCAAAAAAACAGGGATACCCATGTTTTGTGCCATGGCCAGAGTATCGGAGGTGTTGTTGTCAGAGCCGGTAATATAATAACCCTCTGATTTCATTATCTGCACTAAAGGGAACATTCCTGCCCCGCCTATACCTATAAAATGCAGATGATTTTTACCGGACAAAATCTCATTGCTGTTATGCTTCATCCAATATCCCCCTGTAAAATTTGTTATGAATATTTTGCTTTCTTTTTATCATGCTAAACATATATCTACACTTTATTATATTACAATATCGGCAGAAAATAAACAGTTTTTTTTGCATTTTTGAAAAGGGAAGTGATTTTTTGACAATTACAGAGGTGAAGATAAGAAAAACATATTCCGGAGGGCGGCTTAGAGCGCTAGTTTCGATAACGATAGACCATGAGCTGGCCATACACGATATAAAGGTCATCGAGGGATCACAGCGTTTGTTTGTTGCAATGCCCAGCCGTAAGGAAGAAAACGGATTCCGGGATATCGTCCACCCCATAAACCCGGAGACCCGCGTAAAGCTTGAAGAACTTATCCTCTCGGTGTATCGCGAATACATCGAGACTATGGAAGCAGAAGAAGGGCTTATGGAGGATTTTTCAGGCGGTACTGCTGAGGATATGGAATAAATAAAAAGGGGCTGCATGACAGTCCCTTTTTAATGTTTATAAACAAGCTCTACAGTCCGTTATTATACGTAATAACCTCGCTTTTATCCTTGCGCGGACGTCTCTGCGGCGCTTCATTCTTAGCATAACCAACAGCTAAAACAAGACGTATACACTCATTCTCCGGGATGCTAAGGAGAGAACGCAGCCTTTCACGCTCAAACCAACCTATAATACATGTGGACAGTCCAGCGTCGCTGGCGGCATAACAAAGCGTGGCAGCGGCAATCCCGATATCCATTTGAGCGTAGAACTGGGTATTGCCGGTACGCTCTTCAACAGCGCTCATAACCTTAGCGGGTGTTTCGCACAGGACAATAAAAGCGGGAACATCGTTACAGAAGCTGTTAAACCCACCCGTTTGGAGAAGAGGAGGTATCTCCTTTACAATTTCAGGTGTATCAGCAACAATAAAATGCCACGGCTGGCTGTTACATGCAGATGGGGAAAGCATTGCCGTCTCACAAATATCGGCAAGCAAGGCCCTCTCCACCGGTTTTTTTTCATAGCTTCTACAGCTATACCGTTTATTTGCTATCTCTTTAAAGCTCATTTCGTCATTACTCCTTAATAAAATCTTTGAGTTCTGCAGCGCTGTCGTATTCATACATAGTCAAATCTTGTTTTATATTGACAAGCTTATCCCTCAAGACCGCGTCAATACGCGAGTGTAAGAGAATATCTATCTGTTTTACGGCTCCAATGCTGTCAAAGCTGTCCGACAGTTCAATTATTTCCTTTAATGTTCTGGCAAGCGTATTATCACTAATCTCGGACAACTCATTATCAGGCAGTTGATTGTCTGAAACAATGTGCGGTTTGATGTTTTGTAAAAGTGTATCGTACATCGAGATAAGACTGTCGAAACTCTTATCAATCGTATCCTTATCTCCGGACTTAGCGGCGTGTTCGTGCTCCTTAGCTATCTCGGACAGCTCATTAGCACCGATACTGGCGGCTACAGATTTTAACGCGTGTACCTCGATGGCATACCGGGAGATATTACCCGTCTCATATAACTGTTTGATAAGGGGTACTTTTTTTGTCCCTTCGGCATATACCGCTTGAAGAATCTGGATAAATCCATTAAAGCTTCCGCATTTCGATACAGCATCTTTTATATTAAGACCCTCAATAGCAATATCTGGGATGGGATTTTGGTGCTCTGATTCTGGGGCTTCAGCAATACCCGAAATCATCTTTTTTGGCGGGATAAACTGTATTAGTATGTCATTTAGCTGTGAAAGCTCTATGGGTTTGGGAAGGTATTCATTAAAGCCCTCGGAAATAAACATCTCTTTCATTCCGCTTATGGCGTTTGCAGTCAGAGCTATTATGGGTACAGTCTTAAAATAATCCTCTTTTTGGTCTCTTATTCGGTGCACCGTCTCTATACCGTCCATCTCCGGCATCATATGATCCATAAAAATGAAATCAAAGCGCTCTTTTTCCAATATTTCAAGACAGCCCCTCCCGCTGATGGCGGTAGTGACCGCAATTTTGTATGGCTGCAAAAGACCCTCTACAACCTTTAGGTTTACGCTATTATCATCGACTACCATGACCTTTACATCGGGAGCGGTAAATCCGGCATCCTTTATCTTTGTTATGGAGTGTCTTAAACGCTCGTTATTAAACACCGCCGCTAATAGAATAGCGTGCACCGGACGCTGAATGACGGTGATGTTCTCTTGCAGCATGACATGCTCTATTCTGTCCACCGACACAATAACTTTAACCTTGTCAATGCAGGGTATTTCGCTTTTTAACCGTTTATAATCATAGAAATCAATCATAATGTGTGTACATGAGTAGGAGGTTAAATATTTAATAAAATCGTTTTCTGAAAGAAATATGGAATTTTTAACCTTTAAATTATCTAAGGTATACGCAAGTGTATTCTTTTTGTACTCGGTTCGGGTGAGTGCGACGCAGAATATGTTTTTATCCCGCACTACAGCCACAGGGTGGCTCTCCTTGCTTATATGCTGGGGCAGAGAAAATGTAAATG
>CAYSTR010000374.1:0-3507 GCA_964433745.1 uncultured Oscillospiraceae bacterium
ATCCAAATCCCACGGCATACCATTTCCGATATATTCATTGAGTATAAGCGGCTGATACTGTGTGAGAACCCCCACTGTATCTATGCCGGAGTTTACACAGTTCGAGAGAGGAAAATCGATAATCCTGTATTTTCCGCCGTAGGGTACGGCAGGCTTCGCCAGATTTTTTGTAAGGGTATAGAGTCTTGATCCCTGCCCTCCTGCGAGCAGCATGGAAACCCATTCTTTTTTCTTTATAGGCATTAAAGCTCACTCTTTTCCGGTTTTAAGATTAATGTGGACAGCGGCGGAATTTTAAGGCACAGAGATTCCGTATGTCCGTGAAGCGCAATGTTATCCGCCATTACGCCATCACCGTTTGTAACGCCTGTACCTCCGTAACAGCTAAGATCCGAATTAAAGACCTCATTGTACATACCGCTGTAGGGAACACCAATACGATAGTCATAGCGCGCAACCGGTGCGAAGTTACACACCGTGATAAGCTCCTCCCCTGCCGCATTGAAACGGCGGAACGCTATAATATTTTGCGAGAAATCATCATGTGAAATCCATGAGAATCCCTGCCATGAGTGATCTACCTCCCACAACTCACTGTGATCGAGATAAAAATGGTTAAGCTCTCTTACATAGTCCTTAGTCATTCTGTGCATATCATATTCGAGTAAGAACCAGTCAAGCTCAATCTCGTAGTTCCATTCGATAAACTGACCGAACTCCGAGCCCATAAACAATAGCTTCTTGCCGGGATGCGTCATCATATATCCCAAAAATGCACGCAGCCCCATAAACTTTGTGTTGTAGTCCCCAGGCATCTTATCAAGCAGCGATTTCTTTCCGTGTACCACCTCGTCATGCGAAATAGGTAAAATAAACCCCTCACTAAATGCATACATGAAGCTGAACGTTATCTTGTTGTGGATATTCTTTCTGAAAAACGGGTCGGTCTCGATATATTCGAGCATATCGTTCATCCAGCCCATATTCCATTTAAACGTAAAGCCCAAGCCTCCATCCGCAACCGGCTTTGTTACGTCCGGCCAGGTGGTGGATTCCTCCGCTATCATTATAACATCCGGGAACTCGTGAGAAATGGCGGAATTTAGCTTTTTTATAAAAGCCAAAGCTTCTAAATTCTCACGCCCGCCGTAATGGTTTTGCTCCCATTGTCCGTGCTCCTTCTCATAATCAAGATAGAGCATAGCCTCAACAGCATCCACACGCAGCCCGTCAATATGGTATTCTCTCAGCCAATAAAGCGCGTTTGATACGAGGAATGACTGCACCTCGGTGCGTCCGTAGTCAAATATTCGCGTTCCCCAACCGTGGTGCTCGCGCTTTTTCTCGTTTTGGTATTCGTATAAGCACTCCCCGTCGAACTCAAAAAGGCCCTGTTCGTCCTTGGGGAAGTGCGCCGGAACCCAATCGAGAATCACCCCGATACCAGCGCGGTGGCAGGTATTTACAAATCCCATAAATTCATGCGGTTTACCAAAGCGCGATGTCGGCGCATAATAGCCCGTCACCTGATATCCCCATGAACCGTCAAAGGGATGCTCTGTCACAGGCATAAGCTCTATGTGGGTATACCCCATGGATTTTACATAGGCGACAATTTCCTCCGCCAATTTGTCGTATGAGAAGAAGTTATCGTCCTCATACTTTTTCCATGAACCCAGATTAAGCTCATATATATTCATAGGTCTATTATAGATATGCGTCTTTTTTCTATAACTTAAATATCCCTCGTCAGACCATTCAAAGCCGCTTATATCGTAGTACTTTGAAGAGGTCTGCGGTCTTGTCTCCCAATGAA
Source organism: uncultured Oscillospiraceae bacterium (assembly GCA_964433745.1). Taxonomy (GTDB): domain Bacteria; phylum Bacillota; class Clostridia; order Oscillospirales; family Ruminococcaceae; genus CAYSTR01. The sequence goes on from CAYSTR010000374.1 coordinate 1,817, forward strand.
ACGCATAGGGGTCAGACTTATTAATGAGCCGTCCGTCACGCGTTCTTATAGCGTATTTATACATGGTAAACGGCTCTATTTTGGAGATAAATACCTCCCACACCCCGGCATCCGAGATGCGTTTCATAGGATGTGACTGTGCATTCCATTCATTGAAATCTCCGACCACCGAAACTTCGGCGGCATTAGGTGCCCATACGCGGAACACCACGCCCTCACCGCGTCCGCGTTTGGCTTTGTGAGAGCCTAAAAAATCATATGCTTGAAAGTTGGTTCCCTGATGAAACAGGTATACCGGCAGGTCTCTGCGCGAGTTTTTTCTGTCCATATCCGAATGTGTGACGTCAATTATTTTGTCACATTCCTTTCTCGTCGGCAATATACCATTTCCGGCGTTTGATTGTCGTACCTTGCCCTTGTAAATATTATACCAAAGCTTTGGAAAAAATTCAAGTATATTTTGTGTAAAGTTTACTCCTAAAACTATACAAATTGTTAAAATCTTATCTAAATAAGTAAATATTGGGATTATTTCATTATTCTTTATAAAACAGAACAAACCCCCACGGAAGTGAGGGTTTGTTCTGTTAAGAGGGGGTGTATATCAAATAAAAGAAGTTAGCATAATGTTATCATTCAATATTATATCTCATTTTTAAAGAATTGTCAACTGTTTTTTATCTTTTAAAGTCGGAAGCTGATATAAAGCCTTCCTTGAGCTGATCTACATAGTTAAACGCCAGCCCTGTTCCGACAGCTACGCTGTGGATAGGATCATCAGCAAGCCTTGCGACAATACCGGTTCGCTCGGTAATGAGACTGCCCAGACCATTGAGCATTGCTCCTCCGCCTGTAAGTAAAAGACCGTTTGTCAGTGCGTCACTGACAAGCTCGGGGGGGGATATCTCAAGAACTGCCTGCACACCAGAAATTATCTCAATCGCAAGATCAACAAGCGGCTCATAAAGCTCCTCACTCGATACTATTAGCTTCTGCGGAAGTCCGGTAACAAGATTGCGCCCCTTGACCTCGCGTCGGTTTAGCGTATCTATATCGTCATAATATACGCAGCCTATCTTAATCTTCAAATCCTCTGCGGACTTGTCGCCAATGAGGACGCTGTGCTTTGTGCGTATGTACTTGACTATAGCATCATTGAACTTATTACCCGCTATCTTAATCGAGCGCTTTGTGACAATACCATTTAATGATATAAGCGCAATATCCGTCGTACCGCCGCCAATGTCTACGACAAGGTTTCCGCGGGGACGCGTTACATCAATACCCGACCCGATAGCCGCCGCCACCGGCTCCTCAATGAGAAATACCTGCCTTGCTCCCGCTGACATGGCAGCGTCAATCGAAGCTCTAGCCTCTACATCGGTTGTACCCGACGGTATACACAATATAATACGGGGCTTAAAGAGCATACCCCCGCATACACGTCTTATAAAGTACTTAATCATCTGCTCGGTCATGTCATAGTCCGAGATAACACCGTCAGCCAGCGGACGGATAGCTCTAATGTTGTCTGGGGTACGGCCAATCATACGGTTGGCGTCCTCACCTAAAGCGAATATCTTCCCTGTATGAGCGTTAACGGCAACAACCGAGGGCTCTTCCAGTACTATGCCCTCGCCCGATATATGTATAATAACCGATGTTGTACCTAAATCTATTCCGATGTCCTT
>CAYSTR010000375.1:0-3501 GCA_964433745.1 uncultured Oscillospiraceae bacterium
CACAGGGGCGACAAATGTATTCCCCGGCGCTATCGTGCCTGTGGCACTGCACGGCTCGACCCTGCCCGGCGGCAAGACTATAAAAAAAGGCAAGCTGCGCGGCGTGGAGAGCCAGGGTATGCTGTGCTCCCTGTCCGAGCTGGGTGTCACGACCCACGATTTCCCCGATTGTATCGAGGACGGCATCATGATAATCACGGACGATGTGAAGATAGGCGAGGACGTTCACACAGCACTGGGGATTGACGATACAACCGTCGAGTTTGAGATTACCTCCAACCGCCCCGACTGCCTTTCGGTGTTAGGACTGGCGCGTGAAGCCGCCGTCACGTTTGGACTGCCGTTTTCCATGCCTGTACCCGCTGTAAAGTCGCCTGTAAAATCGGAGAGTAAGCTCTCGGTGGAGGTCTTGAACCAGGAGCTTTGTATGCGCTACACCGCAAAGCTTGTCACGGACGTGAAGATTGCCCCCTCTCCCCGCTGGATGAGAGAGCGGCTTCGTGCTTCAGGAATCCGCCCCATCAATAACATTGTAGACATCACAAACTATTTGCTCATGGAGTACGGTCACCCCATGCACGCCTTTGACCTTAGTATCCTTGCAGACGAGAAGATAATCGTCCGAAATGCGCGTGAGGGCGAGGAGATAGTGACCTTAGACGGCATAAAGCGCACCCTTACCCCAGATATGCTGGTAATTGCCGATGCGGATAAGCCGGTGGCTGTGGCGGGAATCATGGGCGGTGAATATTCGGGTATCACTGACGCGACAACCACCGTAGTGCTGGAATCCGCCTGCTTTATGGGTACGAGTGTGCGCACCACATCAAAGCAGCTGGGACTGCGTTCCGAGTCGTCCGCCCGCTTTGAAAAGGGGCTAGACCCCCAAAATACCCTGCCCGCCATAAACCGCGCCTGTGAGCTAATAGAGCTTCTGGGTGCAGGCACAATCGTGGACATGACCATCGACATAGCAGCTCCAAAAACAGCTCCCACCATAATGACACTGGATGCAAAACGCATAAATGCGCTTCTGGGTACAAATATTAATGAGGAGTATATGCTGGAAACCCTAGGTAAGCTGGGCTTCGGTATCAGCGGCAAAGAGATTACCGTCCCCTCATTCCGTGCGGATGTGCAGTGCATGGCGGATGTGGCAGAGGAGGTGGCTCGTTTCTACGGCTACGACAATATCCCCGAGACCGGGCTTCGCGGCACATCAGAGGGCGGACTTGACCGTTACCAGCGGTTTGAGCGGGTTCTTTCCGATGCTCTGACCGGTGCGGGACTTTTAGAGACGCTGACCTACTCGTTCATAAGCTCTAAAATGTACGACAAGCTGCGTCTTCCGGCGGATAGCCCGCTGCGCCGATCCGTGACCATCATGAATCCTCTGTCCGAGAACCAGAGCATTATGCGCACTACGGCAATCCCCTCCATGCTGACCGTGCTCTCGACTAATCTTGCCAACAAGAACCCATCTGGCGCTTTTTACGAGCTTGCCACCGAGTACGGATATGTGGGAGCTAATGAGCTTTCTGACGAGAAAAAGAAGCTTATTATCGGCATGTATGGCGACAATGCGGATTTCTTCTCGCTAAAAGGCATTGTCGAGCATGTGACCGACTTTTTGTGCAAGAAAACCCCGCAGTACGAGCGGCTATCGGACAGCACCGTGTTCCATCCGGGACGCGGGACGAAGATATCCATCGGTGACAGGGATTTAGGCGAGATGGGTGAGATTCATCCGCTGACGGCAGAGAACTTTGAAGCTAACAAGCGCCTATATGTCGCTTCCATGCCCCTTGATACGCTGTATGATCTCTGGGAGACCGACTACACCTACACCCCCCTCCCGCGCTATCCCGCTCTGACGAGGGACATTGCGCTGGTGTGTGACGAGGGTGTGCCGGTGGGAACATTGGAAAATGTGATAAAGGCCGGAAGGTATATTGAGGAGGTCACCCTCTTTGACGTATACCGGGGTACAAATATCGGCGAGGGTAAGAAGAGCGTGGCATTTAGCTTAAGCTTACGGGATAAGGCGGGCACACTCACCGATGAACAAGCAAACGACACTATGAAACGTATACTAAAATCACTAGAAAATATTGGCGCAATTTTACGCTCATAATTTATATCTTTGTACTTGAAAAAACCAAAGCAGTGTGGTATAGTAAAAAAGAAAGCAGTAATAGGGTACAGCTAACTGTTAACTGTTAACTGTTAACTGTTAACTGATATAAGCGGGGTGGATGGAATGAACGAACAGACTGTGGTGTTCTCTGTCAATGATGACAAGGAACAGGAGATAAGGCGTATACTGACGACAGTCTATGACGCGCTCAAACAAAAAGGGTATAACCCCATTAATCAGATTGTGGGATACATCCTCTCGGAGGATCCCACCTATATCACAACGCACAACAATGCAAGGGCACTCATACGCCGCCTTGACCGCGATGAGCTGCTGCAAACCATAGTCAAGTCCTATCTGGACGAATAGGTAATAGAAGGGGGCGGGTACACCGTCCTCTTTTTCACTGATGAAACTTGCATAAATGTATCAATATTCATTGACAAGCTATTACTAATGTGGTACGATATTACATATAGACGTAACAAACGGGAGGAATAGTCGTGAAAAACATAAAGGTTCGGCTGAAGCTTTTTTTGGGTTTCGGTATAGTTCTTGCATTGATTTTGGTTCTGGGTGTTACCTCTTTTATCAGTATTCAAAATGTATACGGTATAGCAAACGCATACAAGGAAAAATCCATCCCCAATACATCAGAGCTCTGGCAGATGCGACGGAACATGGTGTCGTTACAGCGTTATCTCGCTATGGGGCTTCTGACCTCCGACCAGAACAAGTCTAACAGCTTTGTCGAGTCCGCATTAAAGGACAGACAGGCACTGGAGGATGCTACAGCCGCATACAAGGCTAATATGGAGACCGATCCTGCTAAGATGGCGGAGTTTGAACGTCTTATAAACGACAATGTGCAGTACCGCAAGCAGATTGAGCAGTACATCAAGGATAATACGAGCGAATCCACACAAAAAGGGTATGAGCTGCTGGACGGTATATACGGTAAAAACTTCTCGGACGCAGCCAAAATCCTCATAGAACTGACCGCCGATATCGAAAATATTGCGAGTGCCCGCGATAAACAGGCAGATACAACGATAGCCGTCGCTAATATCATGCTGCTTGCTGTCCTTGCCGCTGTTATAATCGCCGTTATTGTCGTAGTACTTGTTATTTCACAGTCCATCGTCACCCCTGTCAACGAGATTGAAAAGGCCGCGCGTGACATGGCATCGGGCAAGCTGGATGCACAGATTACATACAAGTCCCGCGACGAGCTAGGGCTTTTAGCCGAGAGCATGAGACAGTGTATGACCATTGTACACGTATATATTAAGGATATCTCCCGCGCCATGCATGAACTGGCAAACGGAAACTTTGATTTAAATCCCTCCCAGCCCTGTAGCGGT
>CAYSTR010000376.1:0-3494 GCA_964433745.1 uncultured Oscillospiraceae bacterium
TTTGTCATACCACAGAGCTTGATATGATATGTGAAATTATCGGTGTACACGATGACAGAAACAATGGTGCACAGTACACAGTCTACACAAGGCTTCATCAGGATGCGGATCTTCTCGATCATTTCGGTACGTATGACATATGGACGGGATTTCTATATTCGGCAGCTCATGACCAGTCGTTTGAAGATATGAGCAGGTGGATGCTTTCCGACGAGAGAAAAAACGATGTGGAAGCAAATTTTAATGAGCTTCATTTTGATGTAAGCAGGGTTATCATGAGGGAGAAGATTATTTTTGCAGAGAATTTCGCCGAAAGACTCGCTGTAGAGGCTTTCGGCGGAATATGGGATGAACAAGGGGTATTAGATGGAAGAATGATTGAAAGAGTTGAATCCATCAAATTATAGCTTTGTCACACTTGATAAAATGATGGATTTTATCGATCAAACGGCGGTGTACATTGCAAAGACCTTATAATTTAGTCTATTATCCATGTCTTCCCCCTGCTAACCCCCGCATAAACCATCGCTGTAATAAAACCAAACAAAACTCCTGCAATAAGCAAAACAGGGACATAGGTGTAGACCGAGACATGGGGGTAAAATAGTGAAACCGCTAATAGCTGTCCTAGATTGTGCGATATAGCTCCCGAAATACTAATAAGCGTGTATGTGGGATGTGAGAGGATTCGCTTTAAAAGCCACATTATAAAAACCGAGAGTACACCCCCGGCAAGGCTAAATATTGAAGAAATAATTCCTCGTACAATAAACACAAACAAGCATTTCAAAACTGCTATACATAAAGCGGCGGGCAGACCCAGGGTTAGAACAGAAAAAAGCACCACAACATTGGATAGTCCCGGCTTTAACCCCGGAGCAAACGCAAAGAACGGAGCTAGAAAGCTCTCCAATACACTTAATACAAGAGCCAGAGCGAACAGGATGGCTATTCGGGTTAAACTTCGGGTTTTAGGCTTCATCTGAGGTCACCTTTAGTACTATTTTGTTGGGCAGGCATACAGCTGTCTGCCCTTTACGGCTTATTCTGCCGGTCTTGACGCACAGCTTATCGGGGCAGTCGGACGAAATAATAGCTACCGAACCGTCCTTATATGTGCAGAAAATCACATGCGGTTTACCGGGAATGATAAACTCCCGCTCCTCACCTAATACTGCTGTCATTACAAGATTAGTGCCGTCGTAAATCTCGACATATCGTCCTGTAGACGGTCTTAATAGCCAGAAAATAAAAGCGACGGCGACTATGCATATTATGATGATTATATCTCGTGGTTTTATAAATTTCATGTATTAATTATCGCATAATGACTTTACTAAGTCAATAAATTCATAAATATTTACATAAATGGGTTGAAAAAAAGATGGATTGAACGTATAATGGTAGATAACGGAAAGCAATAACAGAGGTATATTATATGGTTTTTTCACGCATAAGCGGACTGAAGCTAAGTCACCACAAACGCTCGATGGACATGCATTCCTCCGCTATCCCCCTGCCCGAGCGGGTGAGGATACCATTGAAGCAGCATGTCGGGGTAGCATGTGAGCCGGTGGTCGAGACAGGGGATTACGTTGTTGTCGGTCAGCTGTTAGGTGACAGCGGCGAGTTTTTCTCTGCACCGGTACACAGCTCAGTAGCCGGAACGGTCACGGCCATAGGGGATTTTCAAGCGTATAACGGAGAGCTGCAACGGTTTATCGAGGTAGAAACATCGGCGGAGCAGCCGGTTATCACCGGTGTAAAGCGCAGTGTAACGGATCAAAACAGTTTAGTCGAGGCGGCGAGAGCCTGCGGATTGGTGGGGCTGGGTGGTGCCGGTTTTCCCACTCATATAAAGCTTAGCTATAAGCAGATGGACAAGGTGGACACCCTCATCCTAAACGGAGCAGAGTGCGAGCCGTATCTGACGACCGACTACCGCGAGATGCTGGAAAAACCGGATGATATAGTAGACGGAGCAATGCTCATAATTAAGGCACTGGGAATCGCCCGCGCTATAATCGGCATTGAGGATAATAAACCGCGTGTAATAAAACTGCTTGAAGATAAGACAAGGGGACTTCCGGTGGAGGTCAAGACAATACACAGCGTCTACCCGCAGGGAGCGGAGAAGGTGCTCATATATAACACAACCGGACGCATAGTAGGGGAGGGGCAGATTCCCGCCGATATCGGGGTGATTGTGCTCAATGTAAATACTGTCGCAAAGCTGAATCGATTTGTAAACGGCGGTCTGCCGCTCGTTCGCAAACGTATGACGGTGGACGGTAGTCTTGTTTCGCGTCCGGCGAATCTTCTGGTACCCATAGGCACACCTGTGTCGTATATATTAAAACATGCAGGTGTAGATATAAGTAAGGTGCGAAAGGTATTGTTCGGCGGTCCTATGATGGGGATTGCCATTGCCGATCTAGACACCCCCATAGTAAAAAATCACAATGCGCTCATTACAATGGACGAGCGGGAAGCAGAGCACAAGACCACAGCGTGTATCCGCTGCGGGAAGTGTATCGACACATGCCCGGTTAAGCTCATGCCTGCACTGTTGGAAAGGGCGTTTGACAAGGGGGATACAGAGTACCTGAAAAAGCTAAAGGTCAATCTGTGTTTTAACTGCGGGAGCTGCAGCTATATATGTCCGGCGGGTCGCAATCTGGCACAGAAAAACCAGCTGGCGAAAAAAGCAATCCCGAAATAAATATTTGAGGTGTAGCTCATGAAAAGAAAAGAGGTCGTAACAGGTACAGACTTTATCCTGTTGGCGGTTCTTGCATTTTTAGGTCTGGGGATTGAGGTATTGTATGCATTTTTAATTGAACCTCTAATCTACGGACTGCCCATGCAGGGTTGGACTGTTATGCAAAGTGTAATTCATTGGACTGTGACGAGTATTACATGGGGAGTTATAACAATTCTGCTTGTTATAACCGCCAATAAAAGGTTAGGCTTCAATATTTTTGAGAAGCGTGCTCCTATGAAACGGTGGCAGTGGGCAGCGGTTATATTAAGTATACTGTTTTCAATTTTTGTTTCATATGTGGACTGGAACGGTTTTAAGGTGATTTTGGAATTTAGATATAATGGGCTTCTAAGGTTTATCTTTCAATACATATACTATATCTTTGAAACCGCACTGTTCATACTGATAATCGTGTTCGGACAAAAAGCGTGCGAGCTTTGGTTTAAAAAGACCGATTTTCCATATGGGGGGATTGCGCTTGCCTGTACATGGGGAGCGGCTCACTTTTTGACCAAGGGAGAAATCTCTACTGGTTTAATGACAACCGCAAGCGGACTTTTGTTCGGATGTATATACCTCTGGACAAACAGAGATATAAAAAAGACATTTCACATTTTGCTTATTATGTTCATTCTATAGTTTTTCTGAAAGGACACTCCATTGATGGACAATCTAGTAATCTCGCCCTCTCCGCATATTCATTCCCACAATTCTACGACTAAAATCATGG
>CAYSTR010000377.1:0-3494 GCA_964433745.1 uncultured Oscillospiraceae bacterium
AATAAAAACTCTTATCAGTTGGTTTAATACAGCTAAGGAGATGTCAAAAGTTGACGGGATTTACAAAGCATCCGATGTTCTAAATGCTGAAAGTGGAACAATGTACTTCAAAGTTACACCTGAAGTAACCGCCTTTTACACTTTTGGTTTGGATATACCAGGGTACAGGAGCAAAATATCTTTATATGACAGTAATCATCAGCCTGTTCCGACCTTGCTATTTAATTCCGAATTAACAACGACGTTATTAGCGAACCAAACTTATTATATTACCGTTTCATCTTTGGGGACGGAAGTTTCAGGCATTAATTTTGAGCTTATGGCTATTGAAATTGAAGATATATATATGGCCGCTTCGCCTGATAAGGATATAATAATGTCTGATAAAATTTTATTAAGTGATGAAATACATATGTTTGGCTTTAAAACAACTACAGATAATGAGTATACCGTTGAATTGATTTCTGACAATCCAAATATCACGATTGAACTCGGTGATATAAACTCTGCAAAGGTATTATCGACATCAAGAGTATCCAAAATCCAAGCTGCAATCGGCAATGCATATCGCATAGCAGTGGCGTATGATGAGGATGCGGAATTTAGAGAGGCAGAATACACTTTGAAGATTTATGCTAATGAACCCGTCTCAAACGGCAGTGTTACATTCCAATGCACAGCCGGAAAGTACTATTACCTGCCTGTAACGGTATTAAACGTGCAAAGCTTTGAAAACATGGTATTCACGGTTAATTACTCTACAGACGAGCTTAATCTTATTGATTGTGCGGCGCAGGTGAAGCCTGTTGTAACCGCGCCAGGAGCAATCGCCGACACTCCGATAACCATAATTTCCAGCGAAAACGGCGAAATAAAATTCAGTGCAAACATATTAATTCCACCAGGCAAAATGTGGGGCGGTGTTCTGACTGTTATTAAGTTTAAAGCACTGACAGATGGAGAATTTACCGTAACAGTTCAATAGTACACGATAAAAATTACAAAGGAGACCATACGAATGTCAAAGATGAATAAAATACTTTCAAGTTTTCTTGCTTTTGTTATGTTTTTCTCAACAGCGTTTGGTAATGTGCAGATTGCGTATGCCGAAACCGGTAAAAGCGCACCTGCAAACCAAGGCAGCAGAAAAACTGTAGAAATCATAGTAAAATACAAAGACGGAACAAGAGCAAACATCACGACAGCAAAAATGGAAGAATTACCAACAGTTTTTTCAGTGCAATCGGCTCAAACTTTTGATGCGATAGATGCAGAAGCGTTGGAAATCGAAACAACCTCCGACATTGAAAGCGTTATAAACGAGCTGGTGCTTGACGAAAACGTTGAATATGCGCAGCCAAACTATGCTTTTGAGCTTTTTGCAACACCTACTGATACCAGCTTTGGCCAGCAATGGGGCTTGAAAAATGATGGTCAAGCCATAAATACCCAGACAGGAACGGCGGGTATGGATATAAACGTCCTTCCGGTATGGAACGGTGACTACGAGTTTTCGGAAGTAGTCGTTGGTGTTTTGGACACAGGAATCGATACTAACAATTCCGAATTGCAGGGCAAAATAGTTAGTGGCTGGGATTTTGCAAACGATGATGACACCGTTTTTGACAATGGCGAATATGCTCACGGTACACAAATTGCGGGCATTATTGCGGCAGCTCACGACGGCCAAGGTATTGCCGGAGTTGCGACAAACGTTAAAATCATGCCGTTAAAGTTCTTCCAAGATGGAATTGGCTACACATCTGATGCAATAAACGCTATTGAATACGCCAAAGAGCAGGGCGTTAAAATAATCAACTGTAGCTGGGGAAGTGATATTTACAATCCGGCTTTAAAGGATGTTATGGAGCAAAACAGCGACATGCTCTTTGTTTGCGCAGCCGGCAACAGCGGCAGCGAAAACCCAATATATCCGGCAGCATTTAACCTACCCAACGTTATTTCCGTTACAGTGATTGATAATACAGGTGCTTTGTCAAGCAGCGCAAATTATGGCGTAAACGTTGATATTGCCGCGCCCGGTAAAGACATTTATACGATTGGGCTTAATAATACATATGGCTTCGTAAGCGGAACCTCCATGGCGGCTGCGTTTGTGAGTGGTGCAGCGGGGTTGTATGCAGGAGTTAATGCTGAAGAAAGTGGAATCAGTGTTGCAAATATTATTAAACAGAGCGTTAACGTCAAGGATAATCTTAGCGGTAAGGTTAAAACAGGCGGAATGTTAAATATCTCTGACTTGATGGAAAAGAATCAGAATATTGAGTTGCCGGAGGATAATACATTTAAACCTTTTGAAAAGGTGGTACCTCAGGAACTGATAGATATATTAAATTCCGGAGCAGTATATTCCTCTTTGACTGAAGCTCAAAAGGAAATGTTTAAAGAGTATTATGAAGTGCGTGTAGACACGATGACTGCTTGTTGCGATGCCGGTTATACAATAAAAGAGTCCATTACGCGGGCGTTGATCATGCAAAGACTGAAGCTTTCTTTGAGCGATACCGAATTGATGATTATAAATCATGGCGGCTTGGAAATGGCGGATATGCAGTCTATGCAATTCAGGAGTTTTGAGATCTGGGCAGGTAGTCTTTTTTATGATACTTATGATAATAGGGAAGAATTAATAAATTTTGTCGTAAGTGGTTACTCTGCAAGAGATGTTGTATATACGTATGCAGCGGCTAATGCATTGGATATTAAAATATCTGACATAATTGAAAGCAGCAACCTTAGTATAAACAAGATAAATGATAATTTGGCAAATATGCCTGATATTTCACTGAATCCTGATAATGCAGATATTTTAAGAGAATTATCATACATGTTTTATGCAAAAGTAGATGTCCTAGTCAATTATATGCTTCAAAATAACTTGAGCGCATCTGATCTAAGAACACTGCTTATGGAAGCCTGTTATGAGCTTGATATGTATCTTATCAGATCAACTTCAAATCAATTATTGGCTGAAGAACCAGAGGATACTTATAGGTCGGACGTCCCAGTGGGACCTTTTAACTATAGAAGTAACTCTTCCGAGTCCATAAACGTTAACACAGGTGCTCTAATATACAATGAGAGGATAGCCACGCTTCCCGGTGTCAATGGTGAGAATTTCGAATTAGGCGTGCAATATGATTCATCTACAGCATCAAGGTATATACCTGGTGGATCAATCTCAACCTCAACTTATTACAAGGTTCATATTAAGACAATTCCTTTTTTTAGGAACGAACTGGAACATCATGGCTATGACGACCTACCATTTATTATACTAGACCACCCATATGGATATTCGGGAACATTATACTTTTCAAAATTAAATAAAAATGAGTTTGTGTATTATGGGAACAATCAGATGTCTTATGTTGATGCAAAATATATAGCCGAATGCGCAATGACAGTTGGTCAAGTGCGAGATCTAAATTATGACACTTTAGGAATTCCGTATTATGTATACTACAAGTTTG
>CAYSTR010000378.1:0-3487 GCA_964433745.1 uncultured Oscillospiraceae bacterium
ACCATCCGGTGTAAGACCGTATGCTTTCTGAAAGTCTACAACCGCCGCTTTAGTGCCGGGACCGAATATTCCGTCTATTGAAACTGGACGAACAAAGCTGTTGTACTTGGAGATAACCGCAAGAAAGTACTGTGCCAGACGTACAACATCCCCTCTGCTGCCCTCCTTGAGCAGTGCAGTCGGGCGGGACGGGGGAAGCTCCTCCTTAATCCCCTCGCCGTTTAGCTCTGCGAGACGTTTTACAGCGGCGAATATATATGAAATCTTGTTCCATGTAGCTTTACCCACAATTCCATCAGGAGTGAGATTGAAGATACGTTGAAATGCCTTTACGGACGACTCCACCATGGAGTTAAAAGTAGTGGTGACATTTGAGATAAACGGAATAGCGGGATAGTTTTGGCGTATGCGGTTTAGCTGATTGCTCATAATACGCACATCCTCCGAGACCGTGCCCAGTCTTAGAGGAGTACCGGGGTAGGAGGCAGTTATTGCTTCAATCTTATTGGTGGCGGTAAGCTCGGTATCGCTTCCATAATAGTATTTTAAGATACTAAGTGGCAGGTATCCCTTGTTTGCGAGATCCACAGTACCCCATTGGGACATGCCTTTACAGGTGACGGTTGTTCCGTTACAGTATTCGGCGTAGAACGGATTTATTGTACCCCTCTTAATTATGTATTCGTTGAATATTTGATCGACAATTTTTGAGATGTTCTCAAAAATGTTTCGTCCTTGAACATAATATTGATCAAAGCTCGTGGAGTTTGTGATATCGAAACTGTAGCCTCTCGACGGATACCATTCGGTAAACACACGGTTTAACGCAAGAGAAATCTGGGCATAGATGTTGGCTCTCAATGAACTGTCAGGCCATGTGGGATATATTTCAGAGCTTGCTACATTTTTTATGTAGTCGGGAAAGGGTATGGTGACATTTCGGGCGCTGTAGTCGTCCGGACGTCCCAAGTGGACGGTTATAAACTTGGGGATGATTACCTCGCGGAGAATCCTCGGTGATACATTGGAATATTCCTGCTCATTTACTGGGGTTTGCTGCAGGGCAGTTCCCGATATGACTACCCGCTCGCCTGACCGTGACAGTCCCACTCCCTGCGGGGAGGGCGTCATCTCCACTGGTTCAATGGAATGTATACCGTCAAACATCTGTATCCCCTCGATGGTGACAGGTGTATAACCTTCAGCGGTGACGGTGGCATTATATGTACTGTATGGGTTTCCTATAAAGTTTGGGTCGAGGCTCTCCTCCTTTGGTGGCGCGTCCAGACACAGACGTTTAGTGCGTCCGGATATATCCGATATGAGGGTATTGGTGACGCCGTCCTCACCTGTCACACGGACGATTGCCCCCTCTAAAGGTATCGCCTCGCCCGCCGTGTATATATCAAAGCTCAGATACGAATTACAAGGCATACGAATAACTCCTTTGCTGTTTTATTACATAATATGAAAAAATTAAAAATATGATAATGAATAGAAAAAAATACTTGATTGTATGAGGATAAAAGGAGTATAATAAGGTTGAATAACAATAAAGGACTGATTAAATGAGAAAGACAAAGATTGTATGTACTTTAGGGCCTGCTACGGATGATGAGAACGTTTTAAAAAGCATGATGCTTTCTGGGATGGACTGTGCAAGGTTTAACTTTTCTCACGGCGATCACGCATCTCACAAGAAACGCCACGAAATAGTTAAGCGTCTCCGCGCTGAGCTTGGTATGCATATAGCAACTCTGCTCGATACAAAAGGCCCCGAGATTAGAATAGGTAAGATAGCAGGCGGTAAGACCGAGCTGACTGCCGGTAACAGTCTGGTGCTCACTACAGAGGAATGTGAGTGCACCAGCGAGCTTATCTATATTAACTACAAGAATCTGCCGTCAGATGTGGTACCGGGTACTCGCATTCTCATAGATGATGGTCTTATAGAGCTTAAAGCGGAACGGGCTGACGAGAAAAATATATATTGTAAGATAATTAACGGCGGGGTTGTATCCAACAATAAAAGCATTAATGTTCCCGGAATAAAGCTTTCCATGCCGTATCTCAGCGATGTGGATAAGGCGGACATCGCTTTTGGTGTAGAGCAGGGGTTTGACTTCATTGCCACATCCTTTACCCGCACACCAGAGGATGTTATCACCGTGAGAAATGAGCTTCAAAAACACAACTGCCATAACATCAAGATTATTGCCAAGATAGAAAATGGCGAGGGTGTCTCAAATATAGACGGAATTATCGCCGCCGCTGACGGAATAATGGTCGCCAGAGGTGACATGGGCGTTGAGATAGATTTTGAGCAGCTCCCTCATATACAAAAAACCATAATAAAAAAGGTATACAATGCCGGAAAAATAGTTATAACCGCCACGCAGATGCTAGAAAGCATGATTAAAAATCCCCGCCCGACAAGAGCGGAGATAAGTGACATTGCAAATGCCATCTACGACGGTACAAGCGCCATTATGCTGTCGGGTGAGACGGCCGCCGGAGCATGGCCTGTAGAAGCGGTACAAACGATGCAGAAGATAGCACTGTCCACCGAATCTGACATAAACTATCATGAACGGTTCTCTCACTACAAGGGTAATATCGAGCCGAATGTCACGAATGCTATCTCTCATGCTACCTGTACGACAGCCATGGATTTAGGGGCTGCCGCTATCGTCACGGTCACAAAGTCCGGACAAACGGCTAGACTTATCTCGAAGTATCGTCCGGCTACACCAATTGTAGGCTGTACTATTGATGAGCGCAGCGCCAGACAGTTATCCCTGTCATGGGGTATCACCCCGGTGCTTGTGGAGGAACAGGACAATACAGACGAGTTGTTCGAGCACGCGGTAGCTAAGGCGACAAAGGCAGGACTTATTAAGAGCGGAGACCTCATTGTTATTACTGCGGGAGTTCCTCTGGGTGTTTCGGGAACAACTAATCTTCTGAAGGTTCATCTGGTGGGGGACATTCTTGTATCGGGTAAGGGTTATGATAACCGCTCGGTTTGCAGCTGCTTGTGCGTATGTAAGGACGAGGAACAGGCGCTTGCTTCATTCAATAACGGAGATATTCTCGTTATTCCGCAGACCTCAAATAATATAATGGGCATATTAAAGCACGCTTCCGGCATTATCACCGAGCAGGGGGGAGCAAACTCCCATGCCGCTATAGTGGGGCTTACGCTTGATATTCCGGTCATAACCGGAGCAGTGGGTGCTACGACTATCCTAAAGAGCGGTACTACGGTTACACTGGATGCGGGCAGAGGATTTGTCTACACCGGCGACCAGCGGCTGTAGGTTGTATGGTTAACAGGATATGGCGTACCCTGGTTTCATGTATGTTTATTGCACTTATTTTATCGGGTTGTACACAGACACCTTATGAGACAGGTTATTTTGAGCTATTTGATACCTATACAAGTATAAAGGCATACACAAAAAGCAGACAGGCGTTTAACGACCTG
>CAYSTR010000379.1:0-3478 GCA_964433745.1 uncultured Oscillospiraceae bacterium
TGCCAAGGTCACGGTGTCCACCGCCGTAAACTCGCGCAGCTTCTTAGTCCTTTGCATGGCGGCAGTCAAAAAGCCCATGTCAAAGGGGGCGTTATGCGCGACTAATACATTCGTCTCCCTGCAAAACTCGAAGAACATCGAAAGAGCCTCGTCCTCATGGGGCGCATCGCACACCATGACATCGTCAATCCCTGTAAGCTCTGTAATATTAGGCGGGATGGGGCGGCCGGGATTGACAAAGGTGTTAAATGTATCCACCACCTCGCCGTCTCTTAGTCTCACCGCGCCTATCTCTGTAATGCGCTCAAATTGGGCGTTTAGTCCTGTGGTCTCCACATCAAACACGATATAGTCGGTGTCGATGGGAGCATCCTCCTTACCTGTCACAGCACCGGTTCTGTCGTTGACAAAGTAGCACTCCACGCCGTACACGACCTTGAACTCGCCGCCCGATTTCCGAATCCTGCTGACGGCATTCATGGCATCGGGAAAGGACTGTGCCACGCCGTGGTCGGTTATGGCAATACCGCCCCAGCCCCATTCATAGGCGCGGTTTATTAGCTCTGTAACGTCTGTCAGTCCGTCCATGGCGGACATGCGGGAATGGGCGTGCAGCTCCACCCGCTTGCTGTCCGCTCTGTCTATAATCTTAGGCTTATCCGTCTTAGCAATATATGAGGGCTTGACGTTACTCTCCCTGTCGAATCTGTCGTACACCATCTCCCCCGAAAAGACTATCCTGTCGCCCTCTTTTATCTCATCAAGAGGAGCGGCCTTTTCCGGGTCGGTCACTATCTTCAATGTCACCGAGCTTTGATAGTCGGTTACGCTAATAGAGATGATATGTCTTGTTCCATCCCGCGACTCCCGCTTGTCCTTGGCAAACACATCCCCGCAGGACGAGAACTTGCCGGTCTCCGCCGACAGCTCACATATCCCCATCTCATTCCCAGCCATCTTCTTCCCCCAAACGGCTGCGCCGGGCGTGGAAGTTTGCAGTGTTTCTCCTGTGAGGCGTTTTGTGGGTTTTGGGGGATTGCTTGGTGCTTTAGGTTGCTTTGGGGGTTGCGGAAGATTGGTCATGGGCTTTGCGGGTTCTTCCCATGGCGGAGCTTCGCCGGTTGCGGCGGGTTTTACGGCTGCATCCGGTCTCGGCTGCGGTATATGCACCGCAGCCGGTTTTGCTGCTCCTGCCGCCGCCGTAAAGCGTACCGGGACATCAAGATTAAACTCCCGCTTTATCAAAGCCGAGAGCGCACGGTCACAGCCAGCACCCGTGAGCAGACCTATAGCATCAAACGCCAATTTTATGGTGAGCGTGCTGTCAGAGTATTCGCCGGAAGCACCCTCAAAGAAGCCGTTTACCATGGTGTTTTCCTGCTTTAGCCCCTCAATAAGCTCCGGGAGGTAAGCCGTGTCAAAAAGCTCGGGAGGGTATGAGGGGAAAATCCTGACCCTTGCGCCGGTCTGCTGTTCCACCAGCCGGGCGGCGTTTGCCAGCTCCTCCCGCTTCACCGTCTCACCTAAAAGCAATGTCATGGACAGTGTACCTGTCCCGGAGGACAGCATGAGCTTGTCCACCTGCGCTTCGCAGATGGACTTGTTTAAAACCACATCATGATTAGTATCGGGAAAAAGAGCGGAAAATCTGCCCGGCATGACCGTACCTCCACATATATGTAAAAGAAAGATTTGATTTTTGAATGGGTATGTGATATTATTGTACTACATAGTTAAAATGAATGCAAGAGGAAAACGAATGACCAATAACATGACCGAGGGAAATCCCGCCAAATCTATCTTCTATTTTACAATGCCTATGCTCATAGGCAACATATTCCAACAAGCCTACAGTATGGTGGACTCTATAGTCGTGGGCTGGGCGGTAGGACCCGGAGCTGTGGCGGCTGTGGGAGCGTCCTTTGGGATAATGTTCTTTATTTTAAGCTTTGTGTTCGGTATTTCCATGGGAATATCGGTGGTAATCTCCCAGTTCTTCGGCGCAAAAAAGATGGACGAGCTAAAACACGCCTACGGCACATCGCTCATATGCATGGCGGGAATAGGCATAATACTTAGTATAGTAGGTGTAGTTATCGCCCGCCCTTTTCTGGAGCTGCTACGCACACCCGCCGACATTATGGAGGATGCGTTTATCTATCTGACCATCGTATTCTCCGGCACGCTCTTCTCCATGCTCTATAACGGCATGTCCAGCATTCTGCGGGGACTTGGAAACTCCAAGCTCCCTTTAGTGTTTCTCATTATCTCGTCTCTTTTAAACATTGTGCTGGACGTTTTATTTGTCGTGAGCCTCAACATGGGTGTGGCAGGGGTTGCGGTGGCGACCGTCCTCTCACAGCTGATAGCGGGGGTTTTGTGCGCATGGTACTGCTACAAAAGCATACCGGAGCTGTCAATAACCCGGGAGCATCTGCATATTAATAAGGAGTACATCAAAAAGATATTAGGGTGCGGTATGCCGTCGGGATTTCAGCAGTCCATAGTTTCGGTGGGTATGATGGCGATACAGGGGCTCTTAAACTCGTTCGGTACGGATGCGGTTGCGGGCTTCTCCGGCGCGGGGCGTATTGACGCATTCGCGACACTGCCCCTTATGTCGTTCGGCATGTCCATATCGACCTATGCGGGACAGAATATCGGCGCAAAGAAGTTTGACCGGATAAAAAAGGGGCTACATGCGGGGCTTCTGATGTCCGGCTCGATTACAGCGGTACTGTCGGTTGTCATTCTCCTGTTCGGAAAACCGCTCATGCGCTCGATTCTGCCGACAGCAAACGATTTTACCATCGAAACCGGCGCTCTCTATCTTAGCATCGCGGCGATGTTTTATGTGGTGTTTGCCGTCATGTTCCAGTATATGGGGGTGCTGCGCGGAGCGGGGGACATGAATGTCGCCTTGCTTGGCAATGTGCTGGCGCTTGTCATCCGTATTGTTGTGGCGTACAGTCTAGCCCCTCACTTTGGACTGGCAGGGGTGTTCTGGGCGCTTCCTATAGGCTGGTTCGGTGCTATCTCGGTGCCGATTATTCGCTACTACACAGGCGGGTGGAAGAAGAAGGCCATTGTATAAAAGGATTTTGGTATGAAGATTCATTATTTCGGGGTAATGATACTTGCAAACTATGTTCCCTTTATGGGACTTTTATTTCTGCTTGTATTTATTTTGAGTAATCCGTTGTTTGACAAGAAGCAGCGGATACTCTTCTTTGTTGCCGCCGTAATAAATATTTTTCTTCTGTTTGACATGATGGCAGATTTTCTCTTTTCTGCAACAGAGTTTGCAAAAATAGACGGAATTTTTGCTATAAGGCGTATAACCTCGTTTATAAACTTTGCCGCCAGCCCGATTATCCCTTTTTTACTTCTTAAAATCTTTAATCCCAAGCGAAGGACATGGCTTTTTTATCTTCCTATGGCGTTTAACGTTATCATCTGTTTTATAAGTATATTCGGG
>CAYSTR010000380.1:0-3466 GCA_964433745.1 uncultured Oscillospiraceae bacterium
CACTTATGACAGCAGAATGGCGTCCCAAAGAGTTTATAGCTCATACGGAGGGCAAGAGATCTATGTAGAGAGACAGAGTTCCCCTCCTGCTCAGTCCAAGTGTCTAACACAAAGTAGCTGGGGTTAAGAAATGCTTTTATTACAAGCTAACCAACCAACCCGCTTTTTTCAATTCCTTGAATAAACATCTTTTGAGCAAATGCATAAAGAGCAATAAGCGGAGCAATTATCAAGAGTACAGCTGCATTGGAAGCGGCACTGCGCACAACCGGCTCGATGATGTTCACCTGATATGCTGCGATAGAACCAGCCGCCATAGGAAGCACCTTCCAATCACTTAGAAACAAGGATGTAAAATATGTATCTGTCCACTGCCATGAGAACGAGAACAGAAAGACGGTTGCCATCATTGGGATTGCATTTGGTGCCATTATGCGGTAAAAAATCTTGAAAAACCCGGCACCGTCCACCATTGCTGCTTCCTCAAGCTCCATGGGCATACGTTCAAAAAACTGTGTCATGAGGAATATATATAACCCGTTTTTAAGTCCAAACCCGGAAATCGATAACGCCCCGAACGGTATCCAGGTATTAATAAAGTTGAGGCTTTGACCGGTAAGGCTCTCTATTATGCCGAAAAAATCAAAAAAGCGAAACTTGAAGTATTCGGGAACCATTAAGGTTTGCGGAGGAATTAATAATGTTATGATAACAAATGCGTAGAGAAGCTTTCTGCCGGGAAAACGAAAACGTCCGAATCCGTACCCTATAAACGTGCTGGCTAAAACCTGTAGGGCTGCGACAAACAGCGATAGTAAAAGCGAGTTAATAAATGTCTTCTGATATTGCATCGCCTTTATAGCTATAGAAAATATCTCTGTTGATGGATTCTTGGGAATAAAGTTCACCGAGATATCCGTCAGATCCTCTACACTCTTGAATGAATTGGAGATATATGCTATAAACGGATAGATGATGATAAAGAGTATACATATGACAATCGCATACCGCACGATAGATATGGCAAGCTTTTTCCAGAATGTCGGCGATATTATCCTGCGAAGCCGTTTGTTCTGCATTATGTTAGGTTTAAGCTTCAAAGCCAGAGCTTGCAGAGTGTCATGAACGCGGTTTTTCTCTGTAACCTGCATACTAAACTCCTTTCATTCCTAAAACTCTATGTGCATTAGCTTCTTGTTTGGGTTTGATTGTACCGTTACATATACGGTACCTGAGCTATCGTCATAATCAAAATCTAAAAGCTTCCCCGAAAAGGTCACGCTCTTTGGTTTTGTGCCTATATAGATTCTTATAACCCCCATACCGCCGTCAGCACCCGAAAGCTTAAACTTGAAGCCTTTATTTGTAATCTCTTGTTCATCAGCCTGCATGGATGAAGCGGCTATAAACGGTCTGCCCTTGTGCTGTGATATGCCATATTCAAGATCATATAAAATAGCGGAGCTTCCCTGTTTGAGAGGATAACCACTGGTCACGCAAAGCTTCATGTCGGTCAGATTAATAAGTGTACCGCCCACTGTTACTTCTTCCTTTTGCTCGTTTGATGCCATTCTGTGCGCCGTTACATAAGCTCCTCTGCGCATAATGAACGCTTCATTTGTCTTAATTACGGGTAATGACAGATGACGAAGCCCTATATCAACAGCATCCCTCAACCGTTTTGCTTCCTGTGCCGAACGTGTGAGAACCGAGGGATGCTTTGCAAGATGTATGAGTAAACCCAAACCATATGAATGTATACCTATTTCTTCCGGTTTACCGCTGTTTAACTCAATGGATAAAAGCCGCTTGAGATGGGAGAATGGGGTGTCGTCCGTACTGCCAAAGCTGTTCCACCAGCCGGGTACATGATGGTATGGGTCACTGTCGTCACCTACATATATAAGCACCCCTCCATTTGCAATAAACGCCGCCAGCTCATTGTGTACTACCCTGTTTAGCGGCTTCATAAACTCATAGCTTAAAATGAGCAGCCTTACATCCGAAAGGAAATTATCCGTAACACCCACCCTGTCTAAAAGCACAGGTCTTAGGAATATTCCGTGCTTTATAAGCGGCAGTGTCAGTCCGTACAGTGGGCTAAACGAGCGAAGATCATCTTTATTATAGCATCCGTCCCCTTTAGAGAATGGGAAGCACACACCCATATCGTCCGGACGATAGAAGCGTTGGTACATCATACTATCCGACAGTAACAGCCCGATTGGATACTGTGGGGTATCCCAGCGGATATCGTCAGTCTTCATATTTCGCAGTGCCTGCATGATGACCAACAGCTCTGCGCGGTAGCTGTCCGGAATGGCGGTTATCGTTCCGTCGTCATTTTTATAGCTGCCGTTGAATACACGGTCGGGCCAGGGTACTATCTCGTATTTATATATCTCCGGGTAAAAAAGGGAAGCGGCGACGGTTTGCAGATACGAGTCCTTATAAAACTGCCAGCTCATGCTCCCGCTATCCTCTACAGGGTCATGGAGAAAGTAAATGTCCTTTTGTGACCTGCGAGTAAGCTCTGCCAATATACCGTATTCAATAATAGCCGCCTCAAACGTCAAAATGGATTTTACACCCTCATAGGGTACCTCACATCTGGATGTTCCCGTCCAGACCTGTGCAATAAATCCATCCAGCTCATCAATACCGCACAATAGAGAGTTGGGGCTTACTATATTCCACTGTGTATAGTTCACTATGCTGTGAAGCGCCGCATAAATCTTTATTATACGGTTGTACCTTGTCATTGCATAGTCCTTGAGAGCTTCCGACAGGCGGGACAGGCATCGTCTGTAAAGATTTGCCTTTAGAACGCTTGCTTTATAAAAGGTGTCGTAACCTTCGTGGGGCGGCTGCCACAGCTCGCGGTAGAAAACCTGCCATTCCCTCTTGAATGCCTCGGAGTAACCGCAGGATGAAAATATCTCCGGCTCTTCTAGGAATATCTCGCAGACACCGTCATCTATTGCTTTTTTTAGCTGCTCGGTAAGATAATCTATAAAAGAGATGGTGGGAATCATATAAGGTGTATCAGGGGAACAGTGCTCTGCCTTGTGCCCCGACTGTGACTGTTGGCTCTCGTCCCGATGGGATGTGCCATCGTAAGCGCCGTCCAGGTAGTCCTGATAGTCTCCCCACGCCACACCGGTCATGAGAGCGGTTCTGTAGCCCTTTTCCTGCCACTTTAAAGCACGGACGGCATAGTCCCTTTGACCGTATACCATAACAAAGTCTGCCTTTAGGTCTATGGTCTTATTGTACGGCGTAATTTCTTGAAAGCCTGTTATGAGGTCCTGCAAATACTCCACTCCTAATTAAGATACTCTTCTTCTCTTTTTGACAGGGCGTGTGTCGTTTTCATTAAACACAAATCGTGAAATGACAAACAGTGTAACCGACACCACTAACCCCATAACTACCACATTTATAAGTTCTATGGACGACATTACAA
>CAYSTR010000381.1:0-3442 GCA_964433745.1 uncultured Oscillospiraceae bacterium
GGACGGGACAAGCTACACCTCCTCGTCAAATGATATTACACTCGATAACGGCGCGAAGCTTACGCTAAAATCAGAAGGTGCGGCGACATTGGGGACGTCACTGCCGGATACCGGAAAGATTACCTCTGCGGTGAAACAATTTGTGAATGATTATAACAATGCAATAAGCTTTTTTGAGAACAATGCGGATAAATCAAAGCTTGTGGCACGGCAGATTAACGGTTTTACCGATACTCGATTTAAGAATGGTTCTCTGACGGCTATAGGTGTTAATGTAGATTCTAAGGGTAAGCTGTCAGTGGATGAAAAGACGCTGACAAAGGCGATAAACGAGCGCTTAGACGATGTAAAGCGCACACTTGGTGATTTTGGCGGTCTGGCGTCAAACACCTATGAAAAGGCAAATGGATACCTTACAACCAAGCAGGAGCTTTTAGAGAAACCAAAGCTCAATGACATTGCAGGGACATATTCATATATTAAGCTCAATAACACAAGCTTTTATCAGCAGAATACATACCAAAGCTCGTATGCACTGCTTAATATGTTTGTCTAGGCAAGGATTTGACAATAATAGATGCGGGATCCTTAGGGGGAATACCCTTGCAGGATCCCTATTTTTATAGGACTGTGAGGTTTATATGTATAACATTCTAATAGTAGATGATGAAGAGAAGATAAGAGAGCTTATAAAGAAGTATGCAGTGTTTGAGGGGCATACGGTTTCCACCGCTTCAAACGGTATGGAAGCGGTGACCCTCTGCCGTCAGCAAAGCTTTGATATTATTATAATGGATGTAATGATGCCCGAACTGGATGGATTTTCGGCGGTTCGTGAGATAAAAAAGAACGCCGATATTCCTGTTATAATGCTGTCTGCCAGGGGTGAGGAATACGATAAGATTCACGGCTTTGAGCTGGGGGTGGACGATTACATAGTAAAGCCATTCTCCCCTAAGGAGCTGATGCTTCGTATAGACGCCGTGTTAAAGCGCGTATCCAAAAGCAGTAAGGAGCAAAGAGAGTTATATACCATAAGGGGACTGACAGCTGATTTGACTGCACGCCGGGTTATGATAGATAATGTGAATATTGAGCTGTCTCCAAAGGAATATGACCTTTTATTTTTCATGATACGAAACAAGAATATTGCTCTGACCAGGGAGCGGCTTATCACAGAGGTATGGGGGTATGACTTTTACGGTGACGACAGAACCCTTGATACACATATAAAGCTGTTAAGGCGGTCGCTTAAAGAATATGCGTCATTGATTACGACTTTAAGGGGTATAGGATACAGATTTGAGGGCTAGAATGAGGTTTTTGTGCTTAAAAAATGTCAGTATAAAGTGGAAGCTGTTCTTCTTCCTGCTGCTTTTCTGTTCGGTATTGCTGGCGGTGCTGTGGATATTTCAAGTGGTACTTCTGGACAGTATTTACAAGAACATAAAGATAGGCGAGGTGAAAAACAGCGCCACGGCTATTGTGTCTAACATAGGAAATGACAATCTGAAAACACTGGTGGACAGAATCTCATCCGAGAATGACGTATGCATTGAGATAATAACGCAAAACGGACAGAATGTCTACACATCGCACATCCTGCCTGATTGTATCATCCACCGTATGGCTGTATTTGACAAGCTTTCTCTCTACGCAAGGACAATAAGCGAGGGCGGGGAGCTTCTGGAATACTACGATAGAAGCGGTTTCAGAGACAGCTTCTATCAAAGCAGAGATTTTGCCGGACGTGTACCGCCTAATGACAATGGGCTTCTGGATGTCATTATCTATTCCCGAATCATGACTAATGAGGCGGGGGAGGCATCGGTGGTGCTCATAAACTCCGTTGTCTCTCCAGTCAGCGCGACGGTTAAGACGCTTAGATATGAGCTTTATTTTATTACGGCTTTTATGCTAATTTTCGCAGTAGTGCTGGCGTTTATCATAGCACGGCACGTGTCGCGCCCCATAGTGAAGCTCACAGGCAAGGCGGCGCATCTGTCGGCGGGTGACTATGATGCGGATTATTCTGTGACAGGATATAAGGAGATAGAAAAACTAAGCAGTACACTAGGTCTTGCAGCGGCGGAGCTTGACAAGGTAGAACATCTTAGAAGAGAGCTTATTGCGAATATCTCCCACGACCTGCGCACTCCATTGTCGCTCATATCGGGGTATGCACAGGCAATGCGCGATCTGCCAGGGGAGAATACACCCGAAAATGCACAGATAATTGTGGACGAGGTGGAGCGTCTGACGGCGCTGGTGGGGGATGTGCTAAATCTATCTAAGCTTCAGTCCGGGGTGCAGAGCCTGAATGTTTCACTTTATAGTCTTACACAGAATGTAATGCAGATGATAACACGTTTAAATGAGCTTGTGCGCAAGGATGGTTATCTCATAGAGCTTCTGCCGTGTGACGATATATATGTACACGCGGACGAGAGCAGGATTAGTCAGGCGGTATACAATCTCTTGACTAATGCTGTAAACTACACAGGTGAGGACAAGCGTGTGTATGTATGCCTGTTCCGTAAGGACGGACGCGTTTGGCTTGAAGTGAGGGATACCGGCGAGGGGATACCCGATGAAAATATCACTCACATCTGGGAGCGCTACTACCGCTCGGAATCAAACCATAAACGCGCCGTGACTGGATCCGGTCTCGGACTTTCTATAGTTAAGCAGATAATAACAATGCACGGCGGGGAATATGGTGTCATTTCAGCCTTGGGTGAGGGCAGTACATTCTATTTTAATCTACCTATATAATAGGAGGAAAAACATGTCAATTCATAGACAAAAAGCAGAAGAGCTTGTAGCTAAGATGACCCTGGAGGAGAAGGTTTCACAGATTCTATTTCGTGCACCGGCGGTTGAGCGTCTTTCCATACCTGCCTACAACTGGTGGAATGAAGCCCTGCACGGCGTAGCAAGAAGCGGTGTAGCGACAATGTTTCCGCAGGCAATAGCTATGGCGGCGACGTTTGACCCAAAGCTTCTTTTGCGTGTAGCGGATGTCATTTCAACCGAAGCCAGAGCAAAGTATAACGCTTATCAAGAGGAGAATGACCGGGACATATATAAAGGTCTGACATTCTGGTCACCCAACATCAACATATTCCGCGACCCGCGTTGGGGCAGAGGACATGAGACCTACGGTGAAGATCCGTATCTCACAGCTCGTCTGGGTGCGGCGTTTATAAAAGGACTGCAAGGTGACGACAGAGAGCATCTTAAAACTGCCGCATGTGCCAAGCACTACGCTGTACACAGCGGTCCGGAGGGTGAACGGCACGAGTTTAATGCAGAATGCGACGAGTATGATTTATGGAATACATATCTCTATGCCTTTGAGATTGCCGTTAAAGAGAGCAATGTTGAGGCTGTAATGGGTGCATACAACCGGTTTTTGGGTGAACCATGCTGCGGTTCAAAG
>CAYSTR010000382.1:0-3442 GCA_964433745.1 uncultured Oscillospiraceae bacterium
CATTTTAAAGGCATGCATATTAAAAACACCTGTAATTATTCATTATGAATCCGGAAAACAAAAACGACTGACCAAGCACGTCTTTCCATACAAAATCAGCTATTCCAGCCGGGATGATAAATTCCGCCTCTTGGGTATATTGATTCAAAAAGGCCAACGATACAGGGGCGTTACTTTAAATTTAGCCCGAATCAATTCCGTTGAAGCATCGGACATAAGCTTGCCGAAGCGCTTTAATCCTGAACAATATTTAAAGCAGGCGAATCACAGTGACCCGATTGTTTTACAAATCTCTAAAGAACGAAATGCACTGGAACGCTGTATGTTACAGTTTGCTTCATGGGAAAAACAAACGGAATATGATGAATAAAAAGATTTGTACATTTGTAAAATTTTTTATGACAAGCAGGACGAAACAGAACTTTTGATCCGTATCCTAAGTTTTGGCCCTGTTGTTAAAGTTATAGGGCCGGAGGGTTTTTTAAAGCAGGTCAAAGAGCGGGTGCATAAGCAATTTGAAATGCTTTATCAGCCAAGTCAAGCAGGTATGCCAGATGCTTAAAGAAAGAGAATATGAACAGACTGGCGAGGCATTAAAAATCCGGCTTTTGAAAGTCTATCCGCATTAGAATAAAAAAGCTTTAGGGTTGGGAGTAAAAGCATCCTCTATGAAACTTTGCTTGTAAACGCTTCATAATTTCTAGGATACACTTATTTTAGGGGGAGAGATCATGTTAAACGAAAAGATTGAGATGATTCTTGGGGACGATATAGAGCATATTAAAGAGCAGCTTTCCTCACTCGAAGCCTATGATCTTGCGAGGGACATCAGAGAGCGCATGACTCCATTAGGCCTTTCAAAAAGCGGCTTGGCGAAGCCCGCCAATGTATCCCACACAATGGTGGAAAAATGGTTAAGCGGTGCAAAACCCCGTGGCAAGGAGCGCATGAAAGAGCTTGGCATGGCGCTTGGTATGAACGAAGAAGAACTCAATAAGTTTTTATGCGCCAACTGCTATCCAAAGCTCTATGCAAAAAACCCAAAAGATTTGGTTTGCCGATTTGTGCTTCGTGCTTACGCCGGAAGCGGTGAAATTCTAACGCATTATCACAATTACTTAAAGGAATATGGTCTTGAAAATTATGCTTTGGGGGCTACCCCCGGAGAAATAGCCACCACCGTTTTAAGTAAAGACTTTGCGGATGTTAAGTCCGTAACGGCCTTAAAAGCGTGGCTTGCGGAAAACGACAAGTATTTCAGAGCGTTTGACAAAGGGTATATCCCAAACAGTGAGCTCGTTCATTTTATTATGCTATACATCGGGGATGCGACGATTCACAATTTATATATTACCGGCAAGCTGCCCATCACGATTAAAAACCTACTCTTTCCGCTGCTTGCGGATAAAGAAATTGCAGTGAAAGGGCTTCGGGCAAAGCTAATCGTTTTTGGGCTTTATGAGAATATGACAGAGGACGAGATTGATGTTATGCTTGAAATTGCAAGGCTTCAGTTGTTATCCAAGCCTATGACACGCATTGACCATGTGCTTTTGACGGCACTGCGCTGTGCTCATGAGCGCTATCCATATTATGAGCAAAAGACCTCTGAAAAAATATTGGCTAGCCTTAACGAAAACGATCCCCTGTATTTGTTTTATAAGAAGAAAAAGGACTTTGCGGATAGCTGTGTTCGCTATTACGAAGCGAACGAAAATATCGATGAGTTGCAGCTTTTATTTGAGGAAACCTATACCGACTATAACGACAGTGGCATTATTCAATATATACCAGATATTTTTTCTATTTTGGTTCGTGACGAAGTTCTTTCCGAGGAAGAAGTAAATGAGTATACGGCGCTTATGAAGGTGTATCAAGATGGAGAGTGATAAAATGTCAGTGACACTTACAGTAACCAAAGGCTCCCTTTTAGGCAAAAAGTATGTGTATCATGAAAAAACACGCCTGTTTATCGGCCGACCAGGGGATTGTGGTATTATCATGCCGGAGGGCACCGTGTCGCGGTATCATTGCATCCTTGAAATTACACCTGCTGAGGTAAGATTACAGGACTTCGGAAGTCTTAACGGTACATTTATAAACGGTAAAAAAATCGGTCAGCGTGACTGGGGAAGCACTTTAGAGGAAGAAAAAGATATGGTTCATACCGAATATCTTCTGAAAAACGGTGACGCCCTAGGTCTGGGCTCGAATTGTGAATTAACTTTGTGCATTGCAGAATCTACTTTGGAAGAACATCACAGCAAAACCGAGAGAGCGCAAAAAAAATGCTCAGACTGCTGTAAGGATTTTTATCCGACGGAGGATGACAATGCCTTGTGTCCAGAATGTTTTGACCGCTGTGCAAAGCAAATAGACGTTGAATTGCGTGGCCTACTTGGCTCAGTAAAAACAGAAAAGCACGAGCATAAGGAAATAGATACTTGCCCCATTCAGGGCTTTGAGATGGTGTCGCATTTAGGCATTGGCGGCATGGGTGAAGTTTGGCGGGTGCGCGAAGTGGAAAGCGGCAAGCTTTACGCCTTAAAGACGATACTGCCGCAGGTTAAAACAAGCGAAACAGTGAAAGAGCAGTTTTTGCGTGAAGCGGAAATCGCGTTAACATTAAAGCATAAAAATGTCATTGCCACATATCAAACCGGCAGTACAGATGGCAGCTTTTATATACTTATGGATTTGTGCGAGGGCGGCAGTGTGGATTCATTTATGGGAAGAATGGGCGGCAAGCTTTCGATTATTACAGCTACTTATATTATTTTACAGGTGCTTTCGGGTCTTGAATATGTCCATAGTCTTGGCGTTGTGCATCGGGATATGAAGCCGGGCAATATTTTCTTGTCTGACCATTCCGCAACCCCTGCTGCTAAAATCGCTGATTTTGGCATGACAAAAGCCTTTGACACCGCCGGACTTTCCAGAATTACGAAAAGCGGAACATACAGAGGCACGTCAATGTTTATGTCACGGGCACAAGCTACTAATTTCAAGTACGCAAAGCCTGAGGTAGACATTTGGGCGGTCGCCGCAAGCTACTACAATATGCTTACCGGCGCATTTGTCAAAAACTTCTCCCATGGCAGAAATTCATGGTATATTATCACAACAGAAAACGCTATTCCTATTTTGGAGCGTGACGACAGCATTCCATCGGGACTAGCCGCTGTCATTGACCGAGCACTTGTAGAACAGCCGGTTATGGTGTATCACTCTGCTTTGGAACTTCGATCTGATATTGTGGCGGCGTTGCCCGTAGCTGTGAAAGAAGCGGTGAAAGAGGTGTTGTGATGAGCCCGATTTTTGACGATGATAAAACCGTTTTGGAGGAAAGCGTAAGCGTTCCATTGGCAGATTGCGTCCCCTATAAAAATGGAGCATCTATACTTGAAACGTATAGGGTAGAATCAGACCCTATTGAAACAGG
>CAYSTR010000383.1:0-3433 GCA_964433745.1 uncultured Oscillospiraceae bacterium
CCTTACCGCTGGACAGGCAGTTTCCCAAATCCAGCTGCATGATAACATCCTTATCAGTCTCATTCGTAAGAACATCCCATGGACGCTCACCATCCATCTCGGAAAACTCTATTGTATGGCTGTGATACCCCACATACATACCATACTTTTTAAGATTCTTAGCAATCTCATTGAGACGAGCCGCAACCTTACTCCAGTCTTCTAATGTCTTTGTCAGTTCCCCTGGCATTGCAGGAACGATTAGATATTTGTTTCCGATTATCTGATTGTATGCTACAGTAGCCTCAATCATATCGTCATCTAAAAAGTGCCATGGTGTATGGTAGCCGCAGCAAACCAGTCCAGCTGCCTTGAGAGCATCAGCTGTCTCATATGCGCCTGTATAGAACGCTCCGAAGAATTCCACCGCTTCATATCCCAATGAAGCAACCTTTTTCAATGTACCGGGCATATCCTTTAAAAAGAGATCCCTTATGGAATAAAGCTGTAAGCCAATCTTTGCCATACTCTAACCGCTCCTTATATCTTTTTCCATAATTATACAACCTTTGTCCTCATTTTTCAAGTGTTATATGAAAAATTAACGATACTTTAAATAAATCACCATCTACATCAACCTTGAAAATACCTCCGCAAGCACCGACAAAGCTTTCGGCAATCGATAGACCCAGTCCGCTGCCCTCTGTAGAGCGGGAGCTGTCACCTCTATAAAACCGGCTCAACACCTCGGACGGTGTGAAATTCATCTCGCTGACAGCGGTATTTTTGATGGTTAAGATGGCCTGTCCGTCGGAAGCAGTGAGTGTAATATATACCCTTGTCCCCTCAAACGAATATTTAAGAGCGTTATCTATAAGGTTTTGCAATGCCCTGTAGAGCTTCTTTCCGTCCCCGCTAATCATTACAGGATGCTCCGGCAGTGAGGGTTTAAACTGTAGCGTTGAGGTATTTATCCTGTCGGACATGTCAGCCAAGGTCTGCTCGACTAGCTTTTTTATGTCGAGTGTCTCTATCGAAAGCGGGAGGTTTCCCGTTTGAGACTTAGCTAAATCAAAAAGATCGGATACAATGTGCGACAGCTTCTCGGACTTCTCCTTTAGGATGGCTACATAGTCGGCGGCGGCGGGCGGCAGCTCTTCTTTAGACAGAAGATCGGTATAGCTGATAATTGAGGTCAGCGGGGTTTTCAGGTCGTGGGATACGTTTGTGACAAGCTGTACCTTCATGCGCTCGGACTTCATCTGCTCGTTTATGCTCTCGTTAAAGCCCTTGTTAATCGTATCATAAATCTTAATGTTCCCAGTAATATAAAGGATACATAGTCCCGCACCTATAAATAGGAAAAACATTGCGAAAAAACCATTGTAGTTCATCATGGATATAAGGAAAAACACTCCGTCTATCACCAGTAAAAGGATGAACCCAAACATGCGGTATAAAAGTGCTTTTGTGCGTGTGTGACGCATTAGGCAAAGATAGTTGGTAAAGCGTTTTAGCTGTTTATATAGCCAGCATAATATTGAGAACACCAGTGTGTGGCGAAGTAGAATACGCCCTTTGAGCTTCCTTACATAAGACAGGAAGAGAAGCAGCGTTAACGTCACAGTCAGAGTAATAATACCTGTTCCAACTATATAGTAAAAAATCTGCATGTAAAGGTTATATGTGTGTAGATAACTGTTTCCTCTAAAAAAATCACCAATAGGATAAGCCAATAATGATAATACTATTAAATAAAGACCCAATGCTACATCGGTATACAATCGATCAACAATACATAGATGAAGCTCCTTATCCTCCGGTCTCCTGCCAGTAACCGCCACAAGAAAAACAATGAGCAAAAAAGCCGCTGAAAGATAAGCTACCATACTTATAAGGTTATACTGTGACTTCTCTTTTAAACTATTCCATTCGTTTATCTTTGCGTCTAAAAAATTATTATTAAATGCAAAGTAGGCAGTTACTATAGGATTTTTAATCTCTTCATTAGTCTCGTTTCTTTTTTGAACAGGAAAATCACCTGACAATACCGCAGATACTAGCTGTTCGGAAAATGAATTATAGTATGTTTTTACAGTAATGTTATCGCGGTATTGATTCCATAAATAACCGTCATAAAAGAAGAATCCATGCTTAAAAGACGAGTAGTCGAGTACAGGCTTTTCACTGTTGTATAGTTCATTTCCAGAGATATTAATATAATAGGTAAACCATTCCTCCAAAACATTCGCAGGTCCATTTTCTCTGTGATTTCCAAAATCAGAAATAGCAAAAAATGCACCTATGACAAGATTATTGTAAGCAGGTGTCTGATAATAATCATCATAAAACAAAACCGAGCTTACATCCATTTCCGCAATATTGGCAATACTTATTATCTGAAATCCTGCCATCGCAACAAACAATACCACTAGAATAAATGCTATAGTCTTAGTGAACGCGTTTGTCGAAACTTTTCTCAA
This sequence comes from uncultured Oscillospiraceae bacterium, assembly GCA_964433745.1. GTDB lineage: Bacteria > Bacillota > Clostridia > Oscillospirales > Ruminococcaceae > CAYSTR01. The sequence continues at coordinate 2,463 of CAYSTR010000383.1, forward strand.
GCTTGTAACCAATGCCCCATACCACCTTTAAATATTTTGGCTCAGACGGATTAATCTCAATCTTTTCACGGATACGCCGGATATGTACCATGACTGTATTCTCCACCGAATGAGCCTGTTCGTTCCAGACACGCTCATAAATCTGTTCAGCGGAAAAAACAATCCCAGCATTGTGCATCAATAGCTCCAGTATTCCGTACTCTGTGGCGGTCAGCCGCACCTCGTTTCCATCCACATATAGCTGCTTAGAGCGGGTGTCCAAGGTCAATCCGCCCACGGTGAGCTTTACGCCCTGGGGAATACTGTCGAGAGCCCCCAGCTGCGTATAGCGGCGAAGCTGTGAACGCACTCGCGCAACCAACTCACCGGGATTATATGGTTTACACACATAATCGTCTGCACCCATACTAAGACCTAGAATCCTGTCGCTCTCCTCGGTCTTGGCTGATAGAATAATTATGGGGAGGTTACGTTGCTGTCTGATTTTCATCATAGCTGACAATCCGTCCAGCTTTGGCATCATGACATCCAAAAGAATAAGCATGATATTGTCTCGCGCCAGAATATCAAGAGCAGTCAATCCGTCATACGCCTTAACCACCTGATACCCCTCCAGCGACAAAAGCTTCTCTATCGCCGCCGCAATCTCCCTTTCATCATCCACCACAAGTATCTTTGCGTTATCCATGAAAATCTCCTTTATCCGCCGTCCTTATTATATATTAAAATAAACATCTTACATATTAGTTTATGTAATCCTTAAAATTATCTTAAAATATGTTTATGTTTTTTACAATTTAGTGTTGACAATATAATTAAACTATGTTATACTGTGTCTATGATTTATATAAACATTTGAGGTGCAATATGAAAAACTACGAGGAATTAAGCGTAGAAGAATTAATATCTGGGTATTATGAAGAAGAGGATAAGTTTATGTGCGCGGTATGCGGCAGAGGCTTCACTAAGGG
>CAYSTR010000384.1:0-3392 GCA_964433745.1 uncultured Oscillospiraceae bacterium
TAATGGATTATACAATTCAGATTTTCCGCCCTCAAAGTAATCGTTTTGCACATCTATAATTAACAGTGCCTTTTTCATGTTTTAAAACTCCTGTTCATAATATTGATCTGCGGGCGTGGCGAAACCATAGCTTTTAACTAAAGATAATGTTAAATTAAAGCTTTCTAACGAAGATGCTTGCTGAATATGGGTTTTCGCTATTTAGCTCCATTTCCACAAAGGCTTCAATGGTAAAGCCGGCAGAGGTTAGTTCATCATAATAGCCCCTTTTATTTTTTGCCCTCCCCGGAACAAGGGGTATCAATATCTCAATTTCACTATCTCCTTTTTGTGAAGATCGTAATTTTGGTGTTTCATAATCTTCACCGGAGATTTCTTTCCATTGTTCAAAGGTTAAAACAGTGCCGTCAAATGCATCTTCTTTATATGATTGGCGGAAAAATAACATGGGTGAACCTTGTTTAATTGATTTATATGCATTTAGAAGATATTTTTTTCTGTCTTGGTCTGTAACGAGCATATGAAAACCCATACAATCAAGAGCGGCATCATATATTTCTCCTGTTGTTTCTTTTACCATATCAAGTAATCCAATACGAGAATTGGGAAAATCCAATAAAGCCACTTCTGCTTTTTCTATCGCAGCTGGAGATATATCAACTCCGTGATAATGGCATCCAAGCTTTGATAGAATAACACCGCAAGCACCCTCGCCGCAAGCAAACTCAATTATTCTTTTTCCCACAAGATTATTATCAGTAACCCATTTCGTAAGTGTTTTAACTAGGGTTTCATCATTCGGTGAATGGCCCCAATGCTTTACACCTGCTGCAAATACTTTTTGATAACGAGCATCATATGCTAAGTAATATGGTTTATTCATAAGCAGCCTCCTAATAAAAAATAATCCTCACCGCTCCCATAAATCCCTATAAATCAGAAAAACCACCCATCGATAAACTCGCGCTTATCAACGGATGGTCATTTCATTTGGTGCGAGAGATGGGACTTGAACCCACAAGATGTTTCCATCGCTACCACCTCAAAGTAGTGCGTTTGCCAATTGCGCCACTCTCGCATGTCCTCATATATTTTAGCACAGCAGACGGACATTGTCAAGAGAAAATGTCAATATTTTTCATCCACTCGTCCTACTTCTCGGACTTTAGCATCTCCGCTCCCTTAACAAGGCAAATCTCTGCCTCTCCCAGTACACGGTCGCCCAACCGCCAGACCACGCGCCCCACTACCTGTGAGCGGGGGACAGGCGCATAGACGAAATGAAGAATCTCCACATCATAGGTGACGAGCGACTCCTCTCCGTTTTTGAGCACTGCTGTGGGCTTCTCCGGCAGATACACACCCGAAACCACCCCGCCCGAACCCGCTATAGGTACAGTCAGCTTGGTTACATCAGCATCCAGCTCCACGCTCTGCATGAGGGAGAATCCATAATCAAACAGCTTGCGGTGAACATTCCAGTCGTCCCCCGCGTTTAAGGTCACGCAAACAAGCGTAACTCCGTTTCGTGTCGCGCTTGACACGAGACACCGCCCGGACTTTTTCGTAAACCCTGTCTTAACGCCGTTTGCTCCGTCATACGAGGAGAGAAGCCTATTGTGATTATAAAGCCAGCGCTTCTCCGGGGGACTGCCAAAGCTCACCTGGACACTCCGCTTGGAGCACACCGCCAGAAAATCGGGATTATCTAGCGCCTCACATCCCAGCAGTGCCATGTCCCGCGCTGTGGAGTAGTGCTCCTCTGCATCCAGACCGGACGGTGTGACAAAGTTCGTATTCTTCATGCCTATTTCCTTGGCGCGGGCGTTCATCATAAGCGCGAACCCGGAGGTGCCGCCTCCTAGCCGGTAAGCGACGACATTGGCTGCATCGTTTCCGGAGGAAAGCAGCATCCCCGCCAATAAGGCCTGCATGTTGACCTTGTCACCGAATTTTAGCCCCATAGCAGAGCCCTCCACCATGACCGTCTTGTCGGGATAGGTGAAGTATTCGCCTGTCTTAAAGTCATCCGACTCCACCGCCAAAAGAGAGGACATTATCTTTGTGGTGCTGGCCATAGGCAGACGTTTGTCCGCGTCCCTTTCAAAAAGCACACGCCGTCCGGACTGCTCCATGAGTATAGCGCCCGCCGCATAAAAGTCGGGCGGAGCCGCGGAATACACCGGCACACACAGAGCATACGCCAGTACAAACGAGAAAAAAACACCTGCCGCTTTTTTTATCATATCTAAGACCACGCTCCCCATCGAACATAAAAGTATAAATGCAACAGCGCGGTCTCGTTTCCCCGGCGCTTCGCTATTCATTGCTTTTAGTTCTTTCAAACTATCCACCCTTATACAAGCTATATATCAGTGTATGCATGTCTAAGGGCGGATATGATTTGGGTTAAGAGGGGAGTGTCTCGTCGGGCTTCTCTTTGTTGTCCTTTTTGAAGTAGCTCGTAATCTTGTCGAGCACCTCCGGAATCATGTTTACAAGACGGTCGTTTGTATTGTCGGCAGTGGAGAACTGCACAAGCTTAGGACCGCCCTCTCCTATGACCAGAAACGCCACAGGGGAGATGGTCACACCCGCACCTGAACCGCCCCCAAACAGCTCCTTGGGGTTTTTAGACGGAAAGTCCGACCCGCCCGAGGCAAACCCGAAGGATACCTTGGACACAGGTATAATAATGTTCCCTCCCTCCGTAATAGGGTCACCGACGACGGTGTTGACATCCACCATCTCCTTGATTTTCTCCATTGATGTGCCCAAAAGGCTCTCTAAAGGATGTGTGCTCATGCTTGTTCCTCCTTCATTTTAATAGGTTTTGTGTATAGCTTATAGGCACCGATTGCCGCATGTGCCGCTGTCATTATTAACGCGTACACCCTAATCTTTACATTGAGAAACAGATACACCGTGGTTTCATCGCCGAAGAAATCCGGCACAATATCCACACGCTTGATAAAAAGCCGCTCGTACTGACGCAAAAGAGAGATAAAGCTGTATACCGCCCACGAGACCTTGCCGAAATCCTCCGCTGTTTTCGCCGCATCTAAAGAGCATATCTTAATATTAAGCGTAATATCGGACAGGATAAGATGGCGGAAGAGATACCGCCTTGTGTCGTTTAGCATCTTTAGCATTCCGTTTGCCAGCTCCAGCTTCTCCCCTAAAGACTTTTTCTTCTTGTCCGGCGGTTTACCCGGCGGTTTTCCCGGCTCCTCGTTTTTTGCCTTTTTCTTTCCCCGCTTTTTCTTCTTTTTTTTAGGTCTTGTTTTTAAAAGATCGAAACGAAGAAATGCGTAACGGAGTATGAGCGAATAATCCCACTCTTTATACTCCACCCTAAGTATAAGCGGGAGATACAATAGCAAACTAATAAA
>CAYSTR010000385.1:0-3391 GCA_964433745.1 uncultured Oscillospiraceae bacterium
TGTTACATCTCATTTTTATTCTTTGTTGATATTATTACAATTTAAACATTTCTCTATACATCCTATCAAACTTAACCCAAAAAAAAGATACAGTCATTTTTTCAAGCACCAGCCACCATTTATGCCGCATAACAGCGGCAAGGTTTATTCGGGGGAACAATAACGTCGATAGGTTTTATCCACATCAACCGTCTGCCAAATTTCTTTTTGATTGCCGTGGTCAAAGCCCCAACCATTTATCCAATGCACAGAGCCGGTCAGAAAGTCAAAGCTGTATTCATTAAGGCGTTTTGCGAGTTCGTCCTCTGTTTCCGGTATATAACAGACTTCAAGCCCGAATTTCACTTTTACAGAATACTTGAAACCTTTAACTCTGTCAATAAACTTTAAATAACTCTCAATTGAGCCGTTCATCTTACGGTTAATCCAGTCTGCTTGAAAAGCGTTGTATTTCTTGACTGGTGCGTACACTTTTTCAAATTCTGTAAATTGGTGCGTATGCTCCAAGAGGTAGATTTCTTCAAGACCGGCGTTCTCAGCGGAGGCAATAAACCCCTCGAAAAACTCTATATTGTACCCGCCACCATGTCCATGGAGAAAATGCACATGCACATCACGCATTGGAAATACCCCTTTCCTTTTTGCATAAATACCGTACGCAACCCGGATACTTTTCGCCAAGGGTGGTGACGGCAAATCCATACTTACGGTAAAAACCTACCGCATCGTAATCTGTTTCGGCAATAAGCAATTGAGGTTGATGTTTCTCGCAGACAAAGTCAATTAACTTACTGCCAACACCTCGATTCCAACACTTCCCGTAAGACTGCTTGCTCCATCGTTTCATATGGGTTTTGACCGCCACCCGGCAAGTCATAATAAATGCCGATGTCCTTACTCTGACATTTATTGAGCAAAAATTTATCGTTATGAATAAGTATTGCTTTTGCGGCGTTTCGTATAGCCATAACAGTTACCCTCGCAATTTCTCTGCATAATTCATTACATTCTGTGCCAGTATTCGAGCTTGTCTAAGCCGGTTTTGCTGCGACATAATATCTCCGGGTTTGTCGGCACGTGCAGATATACCGTTTAGCTCTCCGGCAACAGGTAGACCTCCGCAGGACAAGAGGTAATTGTAAATAATCGTCAAAACCATGCTTTGACCACCGCCCTCACCACGCCCGATAGCAATAGCACCACCGGGCTTTGAGGTCAATAGATTTCGTGTTCTGTGAGCAAAAGTGCGGTCAAAAAGAGCTTTGAGCTGTGCTGTTACATTACGATAATACACCGGTGAGCCGATAATTACCGCATCACAACTTTGCAGCTCGTCAAACAGCACCGCCGCATCATCGTCACTTATGATGCAAATTCCGGTATCGACGCAAGTTTCACAGCCGATACAAGGTTTTATGGTTTTATCCGATAGAAAAAACTCCGAGGTGACCCAACCATTTTTGCTAAACTCGTTCAAACATTCCCTGACAATGCAATCTGTATTACCATTTTTGCGGGGGCTACCCGATATCCCGACAACTTTCATAAGCATTCCCTCCGGATCATAATCCCTTTCATGTACTCGCTCTCGTTATGGGTAGCAAGCACAAGCTGCTTTTCTCCCTCACTGCACCCAATGAGGATTTTTATTTCACTGTCTTTTTTAAGCAAATCCACAGTGACGATGATAGCATCAACCATTGTGCCGCTTGTCCCGTGCCAAACATCAATCCCGCCGCCGTCCATCGATGTGGTATTTTCAAGGTAACCGTAATCCACAGGGTAGATACAGTCAGGATACTTAGGGTGACGGCTCCCTTTTGGACGGTCGATTATGATTTTGGAGTCGGCGACAAGTGTGTCGAGTGTAGACCAAAATGCGGTGCTATATTGTTTTTGTTCGACTTGCCATTCATCTCGCAACATTCCATACTCATAAGTATCTTGCCAAATCGGTTCCTTGTTTTCATCAACCATAAAGTAGATATTTTTTCGCAAATACCCCTCTTTGCGCATTCCAATCCGTTCAAGGAGCTTCCATGATGCTTCGTTCTGAGGATTGCATAAAGCAACAATACGACGAGCATTACAGCTTGAAAATACACACTCGATTAAAAACCATACTGCTTCGGTTGCATAACCGTTACCCCAGTATCGCTTATTAAACACATATCCAAGTTCCCATGTGTCAAAATCTTGTTTCGCTAAATAGACATTGCCAATCAATTTGCCGGTAGCTTTCAGGCAAACAGCCCAAAAGTGTGGATTTTCGGAACGGTTTATAGCTTCTTGTTTGGCTTGTTCTTCGCTAAAAATATCGTACGGCTCATATTTTATAACATCCTCATTTGATAAGTATTCAAATAAATCGTGATAATCGTCAGGTGTAAATCGTCTTATTGTTAGCCGTTCCGATTCAAGTTCTATAAATTTTAATTCGCCGCTCTCCATTCCTCTATAAACTGCTGTATAGATTGCTGCCGATCACACCGCTCATCGCTAACCGCACGTTCTGCAACAGCAAACAACTCTTTACTCAGCCTCCATTTTTCTATGCACCTATCCCGCTCGTCGCCGAACAATGCGAACGCCGTCGCTCCCATTGTATACACATTTGTTATCTCATCAATTACCGCACCGAGAATATATTCCTCGGGTGACATAAAGCGGGAACTGCCCCACATGCGACCCGTTAGGTTGTAATAAGGTGTTTTCGTATAAAACTCAATGTCGCAAATAATAGTTTTTTCGGTATTGAAATTGTACATGATACAGCCGTCATAGAAATCAATCGCAACATATCCTTGCCTTGCAACATGAAGATGAAAGTTTAACACTTCATCGAAAACCCGTAGCCTTGTATAAAGCGGAATTTGCATAAACTTATGCCGCGATAAAGGGTATTGTCTACCCATGCATTCGGCTTCAGTCCACTCAAATACCATAGCAAATCCACCGCCGATTTCTTCCGCATATATGAGCTTTGTGAGAACAGGGTGTTCTAAATCATGATAAATCGGTACAGTGCTCTTTATTAGTTGAATTGCTTCTTCTGTGCTTATATGACTGCGTTCAGTCGGCGCTCCTGCAAACTTTACAAAATATCGTTTGCCTTCGTCATCTTCAAATCCAAAACAAATATTACCCGAATCTTGCTCATCAAACACCTTGAAAACCTTGCCGTATTTTTGAAGAAAAGAAAAATCAAACGGTGATTTTAGTTTATACGGCACACCGTCTGTGTACTGGATATAGAAATCGGGAATATACCAAGTCGGCACAACATTTTGCATATTGTCATACCAAGCAAGAACATCCTGCGATTGTTTCATCATTGTATCAATATCGCTCTGCCCAAACGGAATCGCCCAATAAATACTTGATAGCGTAT
>CAYSTR010000386.1:0-3389 GCA_964433745.1 uncultured Oscillospiraceae bacterium
CGAATTAACAGGCTAAAAGAATAGAGCTTATTATTATAAAAGTAATATAAAAATTATTTTGTATTATAAATCTGTCTGCCGTAAGTCTTTATTGTACGGTTGAGTGCTTCCAGCTTGTCGGGCGTATAGGGAACTCCATGGCTCGGAGCAACTATAAAGCCCCCGCTTGGCAATGCCATTTCGTCAATACGCTTTTTCACTTCATTCTCGACGTCCAAGGGGGTTGCTTGTTGATTTGCCAAAACGAACTGACTGTCAACACCGCCAAAAAAGCAGATTTTATCACCGTAAAGGGTTTTCAAACGAGCTAAGTCATTACATGGCTGGCACGGATTCCAGATATCGGCGCCCATCTCGACAATATCGCCAAATATAGACTCAATTTTTCCGCATGAGTGCTGATTTACAATAATACCCAAGGATTTTGCATAATCATATATCCTTTTTGTATGGGGCTTAATAATTTTTCTCCATAACTCGGGAGAAATGAAAAGATTTACCTGTGTCCCCCAGTCGTCACCATACCAAAGGATATCAAGCCTTGCCGCTTCATGATAGTGTCTAATAAAATCTATCTTATAATCGGCTATTGCAGAGCAAAGCTTAGACATCTCCTCCGGCTCGGTACAATAGGCAATAAGAGCTTCTTCCATTCCCAAAAGCAGATACGATCTTTCAAACAAACCCATTTCAACATAGCCGCCGACTAAAAACTGCTCTTTATCTATTTCAGCGGCTTGCTTTTTAGTATTTGACCAGTCAAACGCCGAAACATCGGGAAATTGTACTTGTTCTCTCCAGTTTGAAATATCAGTGATTACAAGATTCTCTTCCAGAGGATATGTACCCCCCTCTGCCTCCTCTTCAAAAGCCCAGTGACATCCAAAAACATCCGTACCGGCTTCTGCAGGGCGTTCACAAATGGGATTAAATACAGATTTTATGGCTTCATTTCCATAAGGTACCCATTCAGGATTATTTCTATATATAGCTCTTAAATAATTCTCCTTAATTGTCACCGATAAATCACCTAACCTTTATAATTTATTTAATTAGTACTGGCGGTTATCATAATAAGCATCAAGCATAGCCCTTATATGCGTTTCGGGCATCTCCGGCGGCAGATTATGCACTCCGGCAAACAAATATCGCCCTCCCTGTTTTAGCGTGTTTATGTTATCCGCAACCTGCCTGTAAACCGTCTCGTAATTCGATGAAACGGGGGTCTGCTGTGCATCAAACCCGCCGCCCCAGAAGATCAGCTTATCCCCGAATCTCTGCTTTAAGCTGTCTTTCTTCATACCGTCTGCCGATATCTGCACAGGGTTATATATATCAACACCGCATTCGATAAGGTCTCCCAGCACTTCTGAAATAGCACCGCAGCTATGTAGATTTATCTTCATTGAAGTAATTTTCTTCCACCCCTGAAACAGCTTAGTATAGTATGGCTTATAGAGCTTGCGCCACAACGGTGCACCTATTGTCACCCCGCGATTGTCCCCTAAATCATGAGCAATGGACAAAATATCCACATACCTGCCTACTGCCTGATCTAAAAGCTTAAGCTGTGATAACGCAGCATCAACCGACTTTTGCAATATCTCCTCCATCCATTCGGGATGCTCCAGCATATATATCATTCCCCCGATCATACCGCCGGGGGTGTACTGCAGGTCGGTTATAGTCTCCCCCATACAAACTGACAGATCGGACTCTTCATAAAGTGTTCGTGCGGTTCTTTCAAGCTGATTAAGCACCTCGTCTGATATTATTGGGGAGGGATTATAATCATCGGGTGTCACCAGCTCAAATTCCTTAAAAAAATCGGATGGTGCGCTTGAATCGAAGAAGTAAGCACCCTTCGGGCACACTGCTCCTCCGGCAGTCTCCCATACCATACTACCGTCATCAAGGGTTAGGAAGCTTTCCTTCTGTGATACCAGAAAATCGGCATCCCAAAGCCTTTGCAGCTTCCACTCCTTTTCAATATTTTCTCCGCGTAAGGGCGACCGGCACATTCTCGGGGAAGCGGCAAGCACAACATCACCCTGCATGGCATTTATGACATCAAGCTCAAACACCGCATTAGTCATAAAGGTGTCTATACGTGGGGGTGTTTGTTTTATACCCAAAACCCTCTGCAGCTTTGGGTAGTTTATGACATGCATTCCGACAGTCTCACACCCACCTAAAGCATTAGGTACCCTGTCCGGCAGATTGCCATTTAGTATTTCTTGTATGCGTTCACGTGGCTTCATGGTTATTTCTCCTCTTAATGCTTTTGGCAGCAGCCGCAGGGCTTAGATAAGCTAATGGGATTGTCTGTCGTACCAACATGGATGAGCCGATGCCCGCCTGTCAGCTCCAGTGCCTTTTGAAGAGTCATTTCCGGGCAAGGATTTAGATATATTATCTGATCCTCTCGCAGCTCATTATAATATATAAGCAAATCCTGCGCCGCACGGTTATTAATCTGTATAGCCCTTAGATTCTTCATTTGTTTAAAGCAGGGTATAAGATGCGAATGTGAACCGCACAGATGAAGCATACCTCCATTGGGATATACTCCCAAAACCGCTTCATCCAGCGGCTGTATAAATTCTTTGTACAGCGAAGGAGAGATAAGCTGGGTTGTACACCCGCATATCTGGCCGTATCCGGGGGGTTGTGTGCGTTCCGCCGCGACAACGGGCTGTAGCTGTTGTTTGGGTATATGTGTCCTATACCATTTGTGCAGAGAGACCAAGAAATTGTTGATTACCAAAAGATCATGGCGGGTTTCCTCCGGCTGTAAAATCATATCAATAAACAATTCCTCACCGAACAGGTTGAACGCGACATTGAGAGCACTTGCTATCGTCGGCATTCCAAACAAGGGTAGTGTGACCTCCTGCCGTATAAATTCCTCTGCTGCACGTCTTGCTAAGCTCCACACCCTGTTGGTTTCAAGGTCTGGCGGCTTCAAAGAACCGCGCGGAATCGATAGACGGGAATTGTTCCAGTACCCGTTTTCACTGTTATAAGCTACCTCTGCTCCAAAGCAGGCATCAATAAAATGTACAATATACCACCCAAACTCCACTGTTGGCGGAGAGAACATATCATCTCGGTCACTGCCCTCTATCCTTGCCGCCAGATTTTCAAGTGCCTCAACAACGCAGGTCTCAGGATCATAATATAACCTATCGGGATCAGAAACCTGGCCGGTTATACCGGACAGTGTAAAGAGTGTTTCCTGCGGCTCTCCGTTAAAGACGCCGTTTAGCCTTTGAAGCCAACTATCACGCTGTTTTATACGTTTAGGGTCGTTGAGTATTTTTTTTGCAGTGTTGCTGAGCCTTTGCATACTCTCACCCTTTTTCCTCCAGTTTTTTTGCACTTGTAGT
>CAYSTR010000387.1:0-3387 GCA_964433745.1 uncultured Oscillospiraceae bacterium
ATGATGTGCTTACAGATATAGTTCATGCTTCATATAAATTAGCGTATTCATCATTGAGTAAAAAAGCACAACAAGGGTTATATGAATAAAATGTAACCTTATCCACGGAAGTAAGTCACAACCCCCTCTTTAAAATCGGTAGAAAGCATATTTGTTTGCTGGAGGGGTTGGCTATACTAATATAATTTCCCTCCATTAACACATTACCGATTAAAGTATACAGCTAAACTATCCTTAATGCTTTGCGGGATTTCTCTTGGAACAGGAAACACATCGCTATTTACTAATGATTCGCCTAAGCTGCACAAAAAGTCAGCAGTCCTTGAAAGAGAGCGCTCCGAGATAAGGTCTATCGTATCATTACGGGTATGGCAGCCGCTAAAGCCACCTCTGTAAAAGCTCATAGACGGCACTCCGCTATCTGCAAAACGAGAAGAGTCACTGGAAAAAATATCCTGCCTTACTTCAATACCAAAGCCGCTTCGTTTTGCAAGAAAGGTAACAATATCACACAGCGATTTATCCGCCGAAATAACCGCATGATGGCTTCCGATTAAATGGCCTGCCAAATCTATGTTAACAGCCAGCACCATATTTTCTAGCTCATCCTTGTGCTGTAACACATAAGCTGCACTGCCCCTAAGCCCCCTTTCTTCCGCTCCGAACCAAATAAACCTAACAGAACGCTTAGGCGGGTACTCCTTAAAATAACGGCACATCTCCATAATTATTGCACAACCGGAGGAATTGTCATATGCTCCGTTGCTATAGGGTACCGAATCGTAATGGGCTACAAACAAAACAACCTCATCCTGACGGCTTGTCCCTTTAATATCTGCGACTATATTAGCAGAGGAGGCAGTAATCTGCTTTTGATTAACAAAGAGGCAGATTTCAGAGGGTTCACTTTTTAACAAGTCATACGCATCCATATATCTAATAGCGCATCCAGGTATCCTTTTTGTGCTATTATTCTTTAAATGGCGTTCCTCGTCAATAATACTAACGGGCAAGTCGGTTTTATCCGGATCGTCAAAAGGAGTGCCGGATATTGTTATAAAACCAACCGCTCCTCTTTTTACTATTTTGTCGTACATAGCAGCAGTTAATGCCGCATTGAGCATTACTATCTTCCCGTTTATGAAGGAAAGGCTTATTTCATCACCATCCTCTGCGTATACCAATGGTGCTGTTATCCCATTTTCTCCTGTATTGCCGCACATACCGTATCCTTGTACTGTGTATGCTTTGCAATAAGGCTTTTTTACTTCCAGCAGAGCGGAAAGCTCCTGAAATGTGTTTAGCTCAAACGGCTCAAGCCTCGCATTGATGCCAAAGGATTTAAGCTCGTCCGATAACACATGTGCTGCACGTAGCTCCTCTGGAGTACCGGCTATACGTACATAATCTAGCTTTTTCATTAAGTTCAATTCACGCATACCATTTGCGAAGCTTAGTTCCATAGTCTCTCCTCCGATAATAACTGCCCCTTTTACCGCTGACCGGGTATTTCTATAGGTAGCTTCAGCGTAGCCATACCTATATGACGATGATAGTTAGACATAGAATCGTCTGAAAGACCATCGTAAAAGATATGCAGATGCCCGCCTTTTCTGATAACCGTTGGAGCACCTATTATTTCCTTAGACCATGTACAATTCTTCCCATCTAATACTACAGCTTTGTTGTTAATATCCCAGCTTGTCAAATCCTTACTCCAATACATCCAGACCGAATCAGCATATTCAAAACGCTCGTTTATTCCGATGTGATTCGTAAACAAAAACCATGTTTTTGTTTCTTCCTCATAAAATATCCCGACATTTTCAATCTGCTCAGACAATGGAAAGAGCGGCTCTGCATCCACAGTCCATTCACTGTTTAAGTCCCATGTGCGTGCTAACGATAGCGTTCTTTGTACACCTTTCTCATTGCACACAGAAGCGCTGAAAAATTGCAAGTATTCGTCGCCGTGCTTCACAATCGCACCAGAGCTCGCTGTTGCTTCATAATATGTCCCCGGACTCATATAAAACGGAAGTATCTTTTGCTTGACCCATGGTCCGTATGGAGAGGTTGCTGTTGCTTTAAGCGTTATATAAGGCATTTCGAGAATATCACTGGCTTTTTTACGGTCAAAGTTACTCCCGATATAAAATCCATGCCATACTCCATCCTCAAAGTAGGGATAGTTATATACCGCTCCGCTTCTGTCAAACTCATAATTAATATCATCCGGTGTTTGTGCGGGCTCTATAATTCTGCCAACCTTTGTCCAGTTGATCAAATCGTCACTGACAGCTAAATAACAGCTCCACCCTGTCTGTTCGTCCGAACCGTCATAATGAAGAAAATATTTTCCCTCGTGCTCAAAAACAACCGGCTCTCTAATCCCATAACCGTCATAGTCCAACTCACCGTGTCTTAATACAATTCCATAATCATCTGCTTCAATTCGGTTATCGGTATATGCTCTCCCGTCCAGATATGCCATATTTAGCACCTTCCCATTAGTTTTTAGTATTTTGTCAGGCAAGGATAGTCAGCAATCTCTTCCTTGATTATATCCACATATCTTCTCACCTTTGCCTCATTATAGGCAATAGTGTACACATCCCGCTGAGTGAACTCTATCTTACAATTTTTAGCAGCATCTAAGGTTTTACGAATATGTAAGCGACAAGCTTGTTCATCCAGGTTTTTTTCTACACCTAAATAGTTAGCACTTGGTTTCCTATGATAAATGACCTTTCTTTCTTGCAATCTTTCTGCCATAAAGTTCTCATCGCACCATGCTGATACGGATACCTTTCGCAGATTTTGAAGGGTACTTATACAGCTGTCCCAAACCTGATCAACGGGTTCGCAGCAGCCATAAGACAAAAGCCCGAATTGATCCGCAACTTGCTTATAATAGGGAAAGATGAACTCCTCAAACATTTCAAGGGATATCGAAACAGTCTCCTGCGAATCCATGAATCCCCACATATCCCTTGTTGTAATAAACTCCTGTGACTTTAACTCTGTGTTAAACGCCCAAGTCCCTTGTCCTACCGTTTGAAATCCTACATTAGGTAAAAGCAGTTCGTTTTTCTCAAGCCATTTGAAATAAGTTATGTAATCATTTACGGTTCGGCTCATAACCTCGTGGAATATATCCGGGCAGTCATACATGGAATAGAACATAGCTTCCATTCCCATGAGATGTACAAGCTTTTGGGTAGGTACGGCATACAGACATCCCATGTCTAGTCTTACAGGCATTATATCTGCAAATATATCCGTAAGTACCTCTAGACGCTGTTTTGTGCTCTCTTGATTATAACCATATGCGCTTTCCCTTAGCAAAGCATAGTCCGACTGTAAATCCTTGATTGGATGGCAGAA
>CAYSTR010000388.1:0-3376 GCA_964433745.1 uncultured Oscillospiraceae bacterium
ATAGTTTTTACCATTGTAACATAAATATTTACAAATTGTCAAGCGGTTTTTTAGCCTAGAATAAACTCTTGCGCAAAATCGTCCGACCAGAGGTTGCCGCGGACATTGAGGTTTAGCTCATCCGAAAAGAAAAGGTTTATCCCCTTACCGCATTCGCCCGGGAAACGGCGTATAAACTCTCCGTAAAACTGCTCGCATACCGCTTCCCCAGCCGTTTTGCGCAGGGATTTGCTGAATAGGGTATCGTCACCACCCTAATCTCACCGTCAGCAGGATGTGCCTATCCCTACTAATCTAGGATATAGTCTAGCTTTTCCTTTGTTATCGGGCCGCCGTGCCACCAGAAGAAGGACACCTCCCCATAGTTTACAGGCGGGTTTTGCCATTCACCGTAGTTTATTCATTTATCCCCCAAATAATAATATCCTCTGCTCGCTCTCTGGGCTCGACAGTTACCGACTTAATCTTACCGTCCGTATAAACACATTCCACGGTTGTATTAAACGGAGCAAAAAGCTTAAAATGTACATTCCATTCGAGCGGTAACGCCGGGAGCAGATAAATCTTTCTGTCATAACACTGCATTAGCATGAGATTAAGTGTATTGATTATATTTGCACCGTGGTCGCTGTCCGGCACCGCGTCATACACTGGTCCCCACATGGCAGGGAAACGGTTGCCGGGATTTTTAAGCGCACTGTTATTACGCAGTATCTCTCCAGCCTGTTCTCTTAGTCCCAGCATAGCTGCGGTATTGCCTATATATTGCCAGCCGCTGTAGCTAGGAGCGCCCGGTGCTATTCCTATAGTGTGAGGCTGCATTAGCTCATTTCGAGCCGTCAGAACCTCATAGCTGTGACGCGCGAGTGTATCATTTTCCTTACAAGCGGCATACAGGGCAAATGGGTAGACTGTGTACAGCTCAGGCGTTTCGACATTCATGCGTTTTTCGTCATATGTCTCTGCCGGCAGCAGTATCTCCTGTCCGTTTTTCACCCCAGTGGGTATGGGAGGGGTGATAGACAGCACCGAGCTGAAATATTCCCGCTTTTCTTCGTCAATACGGGCATTAATCAACCTTCTCAGTACAGCGTGCATACCCGCTACAACCGGAATGGGGTTTTTTGTCTCAAAGTAGGTTTCGATAGAATTAAGAGGTGAAATTACTATCCTACCGTTTTCTCTCTCGGTAAAGCGTGAGCAGATATAGCGCATTAAATCCTCTGCATATTCGGTCACTTCACTATGCAGAAAAACATAGTCCTCGGAATAGTCACAATAATCCAGCATGAAATTTAGAAGCTCCAGTCCCGGAGATATTTCTATTGAACCACCCCATTGATTTGCACACCTGCCGTCTGGGATATCCTTACGGTCTGTACCGTAGATACCGGCTGATTGTAAACCGCACGAGAGGGTCATTTCGGTATTGTGTTGTCCGTCTGCTCCATAGAAAGCACGTGCCCGCTGACGGTTTACACCCTTAAAACGCAGATAATACCTAAACATTAGCTTAACGCTAGAATAATCACCTGAGGCTAATAACGTGTAATAGGGTAAACGCAGATTTTGCCAAAGATGCTCGATAGACCAAGACCGCTCGTCTGGATTTATCTCTAAGTCTGGCAGTCCTATGGGTTGTGATGTATATGTACCGCTGAAGGTTTGTATATTTAGATGCTCACGGTTGCCGGGGCAGAGGTTGAACAGAAAGCCATTATAGAAGATCGGAAAATTACCGTCCTTGCAACAAGCTATCATAAACCTTGTCAGCAGATATGCCTGTGTTACCTGTGACGGCACATCGGAGCACTCGGCAGGTTCCTTTGCTCTGTTTTTTATGTCCTGTGTAATCTTGGGAGCTGTCGGTTTATCTCCGCTTACGAATACATAACTCTTATCCCAAAATGCCCGCCAGAAAAGGGAGGTCTCTGTCATAGCTTTTACAGGATCAGTATCGGTTATGGAAAAAAGCGTTTGTTTCCATCTGGACAGAGCCTTATACTGACCGCTGTGTGTACTTACCTTTAAGCACATTTCCTTACCGACAGACACAAGCGCCTGCCCTTGCAGATTTCCGCCTGAAAGTGTCATTGCCCCGCCGAAGATCCTGTCTGTCAGAAAATCCGGCAGCTCCTCAATACGTGAAATGCACTGAAGCTTTGCCAATGCCTCTATACCGTTATCTCCGTTTATATGGTAAAAGCAGATGCCGTCCTGTGTATACTCTACCTCATCGGCGTTTTCGGTAGCACCATTAATCCATGGAGA
Organism: uncultured Oscillospiraceae bacterium; assembly: GCA_964433745.1. Lineage (GTDB taxonomy): Bacteria > Bacillota > Clostridia > Oscillospirales > Ruminococcaceae > CAYSTR01. Next base: position 2,272 of record CAYSTR010000388.1, read on the forward strand.
AGAAGCGTCAGTTTTAGGTGCAGTACGCCAACAATAATAATTCGCGCTGACAGTCATTTCACGTCTAAAGCTGCCGGTTACATATACAGTATCGGACAAGGAGGAGACAAAGACACGTATACTGCCTAGAGCACTTTTGATATCAATTTGTCCTTCCTTAAGCAGTAGGGTTTGTGAAAATCCTCCCTCCGATAAAAAGGCGGGGGTCATTTTCAGTTCTACCATTCCGAGCTTCAATGTTCGGTCGTTTTCGCTTAAGCTATCGGTTCTCGCAAGATAAAAGCGCAGGGTTCCATCCTCGGTCATCCATACACTGGCACACAGCTCACCGTTACCTATAGGCATTGCGCTTCTGTCTGTTTCCGCCGGAATGGTATAATGCACATTGTAGCTCTCTAGTTTGTCCCAGCACATATTTTACCCCTTTTGTTTATTATTTTTATGCAGTCAAGCTCCATAGTTTCTCCCGACCTCTTTATGACCTTTATCTTATGTTCGCCCCCACAGAGGTTAAAGCTTGTGAATAAAGCAACCTGAGGTGTATATACTTCCTGATATCCATCAACTGCCGTTATAAAGCAACCGTCTATGTAAACATCCATCACTCCGTGCTGCGGGGACTTGTTTGATATAATCTCGACACAATCACCCTCAAAGGCTAGCTCATAATAGCTGCCGTTTTCTCTTGTTATATGCATATCTCCCTCATAATCTCCGCAGTTTCGTTCCCATCTTGAATACTCCCATGCTCCAACATAAGAGATGTGTATATCGGTATCATTTAAATACTGCGGAGGGGAATAGGTATTATCCGATTCCGATGTCTGAAGAGCTATGACTGTATCTAGCGTGTCCCATGTGTCCTTACCCGAAAGAGTCAGTTTAATACCGTCCGGCAGGTAATTAATCTGCACCTCATTTCCCGAAAGCAGATTGCACCCCGAATAAAACTGTTTTCCGTCTAATGGCATGGGCAGGGTGATGCTTTCTTGTGCGGGTGGCTTTAGAATATGAAGGTACTCTGTTCTTCCATCAGCCGATGAAGTGGCGACACCCCAACAAAGTTGAGCTATGGATGTACCGGATACAGTAGGATAGGAGCGAC
>CAYSTR010000389.1:0-3361 GCA_964433745.1 uncultured Oscillospiraceae bacterium
GAGCCAACGGCCGAATATCAGGGGACAGACCGGCACACTCCTCTTCGAGCTGTTTGCGAATATCGGCTGTCATTGCCTTGATTTCATCCAATGTGTATTTTCCCATAAAATCAGCCCCTTTCAATAAATTGACTATATACTTCTTAAAAGATCAAACAAATTTTTTGAGCTGTCCGCCCTCGCTTTATTTCACAAATAGCGGGCAGTTGTCCGGTTTGGTGCCCAGTGTGCGTTCTTCATAGCCATAATCATAAGAAAGACTGCCCTCTAACCTAAAGGATTTAAGTACCATCTTATTAGCATTGCAAACAATTGTTTTGTATGACACATCGAATCCTTCGAGATCATCGTAATGGCTATATTCTGTACTCTTTGAACAGAACTTGCATTTCCCGCAATTTTCCGGCAATCTGTTAAGATTAGCGGGTTCTGCGATTCCATCTGCATTTTTATAAAATATTGTACTCATGTGATAAACTCCTCTTCAAATATTTTGTTGGTACGACGGGCAAACACCCAGAGCTTCCCCAAGCTGATTAAGCCGTAGCCTTGCCTGCTCTTCCTCTGCATTTTTTACTTTCGTTAGGTTAAGAAGTTGCAACTCTTCTTCAAGCAAATCACTGGGGATAGATTTGGTTGCGGAAGATTTCAACTCCTCTATGTGCTTATAATCACATTTTTCACAAGCTATAATGAACCTGCTATAAGTTAGTGCCGCATCGCAAAAGGCGGTGACTGTAATGCAAAGGTTATACCAATAAAGCATCTCCTTTTGCCATTCTTTCGGTACAACCTCACGCATCTCGGCAAGATAAATAAAATGATAAAGAATGGCTTTTGCGGTTTTGATATGCTCCATGTAACCGTCACATTTTCTACTTAATGCTTCTGCAAATCTGCCCATTTGAAAGGATTTGTCTGTGGCTATTTTGTAAAGCTCTTCAATGCTTCTTGGCGGATTTGAGAAATACTCCATTATTGTGGAAAAGGCATCGCGGCTTGCTTCTTCCGCACGAATAACAGTAGCTCGCAAATCGCAAAGAATAGATTCTTCCTTTTGAAGCCTTGCAATTGCCGCTATAGCCTCTTCTCTGGCCACTACCGCTGACTGCTGCGCCATCGGCCGTACAGCGGGGGTTACCCCGGCACACTCCTCTTCGAGCTGTTTGCGAATCTCGGCTGCCATAGCCTTAATTTCATCGACTGTGTATTTCTCCATAAAGTCAACCCCTTTCATATCAATAAACCGGCTCTGTGGTTTCTAATATTTCAAACAGCTTTTCTTTGAGCTTTGTGTCCTCGCTTAACCTTTCCATTACGCGCTGGGCGGCATCCATCAAAAACACATTGTCCTTGCCGCTGCCTGCTAGAGCGATTAGCTCATCAAAGGTCAAAAACTGCGATGGAAAGCGCCAACGGTGGAGAACCCCGTAGCTGTCTGCCCATGAATCCCTGACAAGTGTGTTTTCCTTTGCGATATTATCCGGAAGCCTTGCCACAAAAACCTGCGAGGTTTCAAGGTTATAAAGGTCGGGGTAGAGTGGTCGGTCGCCCTCATCGGTGTAGAGATACACGAGATTTTCGGGCTTTAGCACAAGCGGTTTAGAGGATTTAATGTTCACCTCTTCCAAAAATTCACGCACTGCTGCTCCGAAGTACGCATTGTTCGGTAGCAGCTCCCCAATAGCCACATCACCATCTTGCTCTTCAACATGGCCGCCCATCACGTCTAAATAGGTTTTACCGATAGCGTCCATACCCGATATGGTGAGCATTTTACTGGATTTGGTGCAGACCAAAAACCGCATTACACCATCGGCGCCGCGCTGTGCCACTAAGATGATTACACTTGCATGGTGGATGGGTTTTAGTTTGTCATGCACCTGTGCTTTTGTAAAAAAGTCATAGACATGGCCGTTTTCATCCAATCCCGGCAACCTTTCGTCCGGCCGTGGCTTTTCTGTTTTTTTGCTGATACTTATTTTCTTTTTTTCTGAGTCTGCCATGGACAGATTCCACAAAAGCAGTGTCAGCTTGGCTTCCAGCACCTTTTTTCGCAGTAAAAATTGATGAGAGCGGACGGTGTTGTGGTTCATGCCGATTGCCTCGGCAATTTCTGCGTCCGACATTCCTTTATATCGTGCGATATAGAAGCTTTTTTCTTTATCGCTAAGCCCCAAAATGGAATCTGCATTTACAATCTGCAAAAAGAGTTCATCCTTGTTGTCTGAAAATTTTCGCATCAGCTCATCTACGCTTTTTTGTTCAAGGTCTTTTAAGTTCATTGGTATTCTCTCCTCAATCTGATTTTTCCGGCAAAGCCAGTGATAGGCCATACCAGATAAATATGAACAGTGTTGGTATACCTACCGATAAAACAACATAATAAACGGCTTTGTTCGCTTGTATCAATACAGCAAAGCCCGGTATAAGAACACTAATTATCGCAGATAAAAGGGTTACTGCCCCAAAAATTCCGTTTGTTAATAGCGCAAACACCGATATATCGCAAAACTGTTCTCGCTCAAAAATTTGGGCTGCGCACAGTCTTAGTAAAATGGCAACTGCACACACCAGTAAAAACCAAGGATTTTTTGCCGTTTCACGCAGAAGGATAACGGCGGGGTGTTCCCATGTGATAGGGATTAGCCAAACGGCATTGCTGATAACGAACATCACAGTTACAATTATGGAAAGCACAAAGGCAATAATTTTACCAATAATTTTATAAATCATTTTACCAATCATTTGCACTAAGCACCCCTGAAACCGATGATATTGTGCGCCCAACAATAAGCAACAAAACAATCAGATTGAAAAAAACAAAAATATTGTAAGCTGTTATATTTGCTTGAATCTCCTCGACAAGAGGTGAAACAAATATATTAGTTACCATTGAAATGCCTACTACTACACATATCAGCCAATTGATACATGTTTTTAATGCAGAAGGAAATCTAAAAACATAAGCTTCATAACGGTTGACCAGATAAACCCATGCGAAAACACTAATTAAGTAAATCCGCATAAATAGTTTAAACACTTCTGAATCTTCTTTGCTTTGCAAAAGGTTAATATTAGTAAACTCATAGAATATAGGAATAATTATACACAAAAGATTGATAACTATTATGACAGTTGTAAAAATAAGTAGTAAAAGTAATATACCTCCCCAAGAAATATTACTTCTTATTCTATGAGGTCTTTCATGTGAATGATAAAACTTAGCTCGTTCACTATAAGAAGTAATATTATCGTCAGAAAGTTTATGCTGAGATACTTCGAGAGCCGTTGGTTCGTACTTTCTACCGCAGCGTGCACACACCGTGTCGTAACAAGCGTCCTCCCCACAATAACAATA
>CAYSTR010000390.1:0-3337 GCA_964433745.1 uncultured Oscillospiraceae bacterium
TGTAATTTTACTCCGCCAGTTAAAGCTTGCATGTATTATTATCTTTCCCCGCCTACGGCGGGGAAAGATAAATGCTTTACGCAAGATTTAGTTAGCGGAGTAATCATCTATGACCCAATCGGCTTTATCTAAAGCGATGCTATACAACATAAACGATAGATTCACCGTTAAACCGTTTACCGATTTCATATCTCAAAAACTGTTCCCCATCCTCACGATAGGCTTGCTTGTAACAATATTTCCCTCGACCTCTGCCTGTCATCAAATCACTGCTGTATAGAGAAGCCTTATGCGGAAACGCTTGCTCGTTGATAGCACGATGCACATAGCTGTATGTCATAAATATGATTTCAAATCTAATTTGCTTTTTTGCTTTTTCGGATAAGCTTTCTGCCAATTGATTCAATAATTCTACATACAGTTGCTTCCAGTTTTCCACCATAACCACCGGGGCTATCAAAATCCCGACCTTGTAATCGGCTTCGCACATATCGTTTAATGCTCTGATTCGGAAATTCAAATTCGAAGTGCCGATTTCAATATCCTTGATGATTTCCACTGGATTGACACTCATTCTAAAAATGACCTTGCCCTGATGCGAAATCGGCAACAAATCTTCGACCATGCCAAACTTTGTGGGAAATGTGATGCTACCCTTGCCATGCTTTGCGAATTCTTCGATTGTATGTGTCAACGATCCTGTGATTTTATGCTCGATGATTAAATCGCTGTTGCTGCCAATCTCAAAAACCTTTTCTGTTTCATTGGACTTTTTTATAAGTCGCCGGAGCATTTCCTCATGATTGACGAAAACTCTCAAATAAGAACATTTGTTATAGTTGCAAACAAGGTAGCAATAAAGGCACATCGCCGGACAGCCGGATGAAGTAAAAGGCACTAAATAATCGGACACCTTAAAATTATCCACATATTTGTGGGTTTTTCGGGTGCCGATTATCAGGTATTTTTTTAAGACGGTAAAATCCTCGTTAGGTCTTGTGCGCAGTTCATCAATGTTATTGTGGCTATTGATAGGAAGTTTAGGCGTATCTTTATATTTTTCAAGCAGAAGCTTTCCCGGTGCATAGCTTTCGATATTTGGCTCATAGTAAATTCTTTCGGGATACATAACGCTCTCCTCATTACATATATCTCTATTGTTTTCCTCAATAAGTGAAAATATGTGTAATGACCGAAAATCTTATGCTTGCCCTCAACGCAATAAACCCACCTTAAAAACGCCATGATTTTTGGGGTATCCACCATACAACTGCGGTACCCCCGTACCGCAATAAATCGCATCTTTATCAATGGTTAGATTAGAACCAATAGAACATTTCTTAATGTTTAACAGCCATACCTGATCTCCCGTTCTCGTATCCAATGCAAATAGATCACCCGAATAGTTACCCAAGAAGTAGAGATCTCCGGTAATTGCGCCTGTCGTCATGGAATTCGTACCCTTAATGTTTTTACACCAGATCAGTTCACCGGTCTCTGCATCCATGCAGAACACAGACATGGTATTTTTCGGCGTTTGGTTTTTACTCCAAACATATAGTTTGTCATTCAAATACGTGGCATTGGAGCGGATGCCGTCGTCGGGCGTTGAATCCTTGTGGCAAAAGGTTTTCCAGAGCAGCTTACCAGATTTGGCATCCAATGCATAAAAATTTCCGTTTTTGTTGCCGGCTCCAACCGCCAAACGCAATGAAGCTTGGGAGCAGGGAAAAACGATGGGCGTACATCCAAAGTCAAAATCAGGGCCATCTCGTTTTGTTGGGAGCCACGCATCATCGGCTACTGCCTGATAAATCCAATTGAGACTGCCGTCTTTTGCTGTAACTGAAATAACCGAGTCAGAAGCTAAGGATACAGGTTTTTGATAGGTGTTGCCGGTAGCAAAAAGCAGGTTTTCACCGGAAGAGTCCAACTGTAAGCCTCCCCAAACGGCGGCACCATTGGTGTTTTTCGCATCGTTAGGGTCTAATGCAACCGTTTTACGGCTCCAGATTCTTGTACCTGTCTTTTTATCAAAGGCAAATACCTCTCCCGCACATTTTGTTTCAAAGGGCTTGCGCAGAATCCGGTAGAAAGTGCTTGCGGTTTCATCAATAGAGCAGGTTGCAGCATAAACCCAGTTCGCATCATAGGTAGGCACGGCCAGACTTCCGGAGTAGGGCTGCAGCGAAAGCGCCCTGCTCCATAGCAATCTACCGCTTTCAATGCCCACTGCGTAGAGTTTGCCTGCTTGCCCACTTGTAAAGAGACCACCTTTTTTTCCTCCGACGCTGGCCAGATACCATATACCGTCACTGATGCAACCGGTTCCGGCAAAGCCATACCACAAATATGGCAGCGGCTCCCCTATAAACCTACCCAGTAAAGGCACATTGCGTAGCAGCGGGTTGGGCTCAGGAGGAATGTAAAGCTGCTTTTCATAGATCAGTTTTCCTGTTTTACAGTCAATGCAATATATGTAACCGGCCCAGTCGGATACATATAACCTATCCCCAAGAACCAAAGGCTGCGCGGTAACATAGGAGCGGCTCTTAAATTCCCAGGATACTGCCAAGCTATGTACATTGTCTGCAGTGATAGTAGACGGATAAACCGGCATATAGGAACACTCCGTTTCGCATAGATTTACTGGCAATGCTGTTTGATGGCGAGCCATTTGACAAATAGCTTCCCTGCAAGCAGTCGATATATACTTGCATAGAGTAACGAGAACGGCAGAAGCACAACAACAATCCACCAATGTATCAAGAGACCCATTCCAAAAGCGATGGCAGCGCACCCGCCAAAAAGTGTTAACCCGGATATGATAACGCAAACTGTGCCATGCTTTATTTTCCTGTCACATACACCTAAAGCCAGACCCAGAAGCCCGTTTGTCGTCACAAAGAATAGACATTGATGTGGGTTGATGAAAAATAGCATCAATCCAATACAAATATAGCTCATGACTGCCAAGAGGGTATTTTCACGACCTAAGATATAAAGTGGTAGGGATGATGTCATCGTAAGAACCACCAGTGCTTCGCCGGTGGTTGCCGCTAAAAATTCCACGCCCATGACCATTGCGGTTAACAGGCAGGCAAAAGTAAATTCTCTTAGCCGCATGATTCACCCCCTTCTGTCCTCTCGATGCTTATAATAGGCATTAACGCCCACGCATTATATGTATATAGAATAGTATGGCAAAAGATGTGCATGTATTTTTTGGAGTGATTAAATATGGATAGATACATCACGAGGAATCATGCCCGACGATTCGCAAACCCGGGCGAAACAAGGGTAAGGTTGCCGTTACTCACCGAACACCCTGCATTGC
>CAYSTR010000391.1:0-3331 GCA_964433745.1 uncultured Oscillospiraceae bacterium
AAACACCTCTGTCGTTTTTTATTGCACTTCTTCGCCCATACCCTCGGGCAGACGAAATGACAGTCCAACAAGGACAATCGGAATTAAAGCGTAAAGCAAAAAGATATATGGCAATGCTGCTTCAAAGTCCAAGAAAAGAAAATATATATCGGCAATTTTGAAAAACAGTGCCACCGCCGCGCTGTAAAATCCGATACCCACAGACAGACAGAAAAACCGACGCTTTGACGAAAATGCTTCCGCCAAGCGGCAAATGGCGTGAGAGGCCACCGCACCCGCACAAAGACCGAGCAATACGCAGGTAAGGGTATTTTCATAGAAGTATACAAGCATAGGGGACGCGGCGGAGAGGACAAGCAGTATTTTTGAGAGCTTATGAGCAAGGCGCGGCAATAAGTTTTCAAAAAGTGCCCATAGGACAAGCCCCAACATTTGCCACTCGGTAAGTAAGCGAACCGTGCCCGGTGGCTGGGTCGGCCACTTGGTTTACAATCTCAGTCATCACGCCAAACCAAAATAGAGAAAGCGTAAAATAAACAACGCAAAGTACCGTTTTATTTTGTTTGGGTTCCATTATATTCCTCCCGCAAGGCGAGTTATATAGCAATGTTTTCCAATGACTCTGTTATAATAGGACTAAGATAGCAAACCCCGATAAACAAAGGGTTTCACAATCTTAGTCCTATTTTTTTATGCCCATTTTAGGGTAAAAATTAGCAATTTACTACGAAAGGAAGTGTTTTTGAACGTGTGTAAAATCCTAACCGTGGCAAATCAAAAAGGAGGTGTTGCCAAGACTACCACCGTCCTTAACTTAGCCACAGCACTTGCCCTTATGGGTAAAAAAGTGCTTGCCGTTGATGCTGACCCACAGGGTAGCTTGACAATCTGTGCAGGAGTTGAAAATCCTGACAACCTTACTCATACAACCTATTCCCTGCTTAATGCTGTTTTGAATGAGGACGAGTTGCCCGAAAAAAGCGAATACATTATACCCTGTGAAAAAATAGATGTTATTCCTTGCAACATCAGCCTTTCAGCGATTGAAGCAAACCGTGGTCACGAAATTGGGTGCGAGAGAGCATTGCAGTCTGTTCTTGACCCCTTAAAGGAGATGTACGATTACATAATCATCGACACAACTCCCTCACTCGGTATATTAACAATTAATGCCATAACTGCAAGTGACGGTGTTCTCATTACCGTTTCACCACAGTTGCTTTCGGCAATCGGCTTAAAACTGCTCATCAAGACAATTCAAAAGGTGCAGAAGCATATCAACCCGACTGTGCAAATCCACGGTGTCCTTATGACAATGTGCGATACCCGTACCAACCTTTACAAAGAGGTCAGCGACATAATGGACAAGGCATATCGGCAGTCCGTGAGGATTTTTGATACCATTATCCCTCTGTCAACAAAAGTCGGCGAAGCCAATATGTACCGCCAAAGTGTACTGTTGTATGACAAAAACTCAAAACCCTCACAGGCTTACCAAGATTTTGCAAAGGAGTTGATAAACAATGCCTGATACAATGCCGAAGCGTAAAAGTAAAGCTGAAAACGACAAGAATATTATGAGTATTCTTTTGGGTGATGATGCCGACAAGCAAAGCACTTTTAACGATACGATGATGGTTGATATTGCAAATCTCGTTCCATTTGCCGACCACCCTTTCAAGTTGTATGAGGGTGAACGCTTAGATGATATGGTGGCAAGCATTACAAACAATGGAGTATTGACACCTCTTATCGTCCGTGAAAAAGATGATTTAACCTACGAGATTTTGGCAGGGCATAACAGGGCAAATGCTGCCAAAATAGCCGGACTTACGCAAGTGCCTGTAATTATCAAGCGTGGTATTACTGATGAAGAAGCGTTAATCTATGTCATTGAAACAAACCTTATACAACGCTCTTTTACGGATATGTTACCGTCCGAGCAAGCGACAATCCTTGCACTTCAACATTCAAAATTGTTCTCACAGGGTAAAAGAAACGACATTATTTTAGAGCTTGAAAAGCTCGAAAACCCTGATGAAATCAAGGTTTCTGAAACTTCTTCCCCAGTGGGGAAGAAGTTGACAAGTCTTGAGATTGGCGGTAAGGATTACGGGTTAAGCAAAAACTCAGTAGCTCGCCTTTTACGAGTAGATAAGCTAATTCAACCGTTAAAAGAGCGTGTTGATAAAAATGAAATTGCTATCCGTCCTGCCGTATCAATCTCTTACTTGCCCGAATTTGAGCAAACGGCACTCGAAAGCGTTTTATCGGAAACCTCATATAAGGTTGATATGAAAAACGCTGAAATCCTGCGAGCATATTCCGCAAAACAACACCTAACCAATGAAAAGATAATTCAAATCCTTACGGGTGAAGCCCAAAAAAAGAAAGCCCCCTCAAGCACACCAAAACCGTTGACCATCAAACCCAAAATATATACCAAGTATTTTGACGAGGGTACACCGCAGAGCGAAATGGAGGTGATAGTAGAACAGGCACTTGCAGAGTATTTCAATAATCACAAAAAGGAGGAAACTGAATAATGGCACAAGTCGCATATATCTACAATGAGCCGAGTGTAATGGAGTTTATGAAGCTACTCAATGCCCCCGGCTTTCAGAGTCAGCGACAGGATTTCTCGGCACTCATTGATTATATTAGCAAAGTGGAACGGCAATATAATTCCATTCTTAACGAGCTTAATGCTCTTAAACAGCAAGTCAGCGGTATCAAGGATAAGAAAAATCCCATAGCGGTTATGGTCGAACGCACACAGCAAACCGCTTCTGATATTGGTGAAAATCTCCGTAATGCAAAGGTAAGTATTATTGAGTTTACCAAAAATGCACTTGACACAATTAAGGACAAAGGGCTTACGGCACTCAATGCGGTATTCGGTTTTTTAAGAATTAAAGACGGTCTGCAAGCTCTAAGTGATAGTCTTGGAAAATCGGCTGATAATGCCGAGAGGTCTATTCAAAAAATTGATGCTATGAGCCGTGAATATCACGAAATGGGCAACCGTGCGGCCAACATCGGTAGACTGTTTATGGGCAAAGAAACATCTGATGAGGTAAAAGAAAACGGTAAGTTGTCAAGAGCGTTACAGCTACCGTATATCGGATTACAAACAGCATTTTCGGCTATGGACAACACTGTAACAAAGGCTATCGAAAAAATCCAAAGCCTTAGCAATTATGTTGCTGATAAAAAACCGCAAATCATTCAAGACAGCGAGGTTGTTATACAACCCGAAGCTCCTACGCAGTCGGCAGAGATTGCAAATGGCAACACCGAAATCACCGCCGTTACAATCTTCACCGCAATC
>CAYSTR010000392.1:0-3325 GCA_964433745.1 uncultured Oscillospiraceae bacterium
CTATCTGCACCAATAAAATCCTTTACATCGCTGGCTAAAAGGGTTGGTGTGTAGCTGTAGTCAGAAACATCAGAGTTGATATTCCCCCAGTAGTAGAGGTCACTTGTGTCGGTTAAGGCGAAGGCGGTCCAGTTGGAGCTCACCTTGACAAAATGCGGGTTGGGTTCTTGTGCATAGACCCTTTGCATGAAAAGGGGTTGAAAGATCACCATAAGGATGAGGGTCAAGACGAGGATTTTTATATGTTTCATTGTACCCTCCCGATTTTTTATAGGATGAGTTTATTATAACATATGGAGGATGGTTTGAAAAGTAAAATGTATTAAGATTTAGGTTCTGCGTGGGGTAGAAAATACAATGGGCGGTCGAAAAGCACCCTCAGCTTGAAGGTGCTTTATTTGGTAAGTATTTATTTGCAATAAATGTTTATTGCCTCTTGTAGAAATGCCGCACAACCAACGGCAATTTTATCATAGTAAGCGGTAAACCGCTCATCGGTGGCATACATTTCGGCAATCCCCTTATGTGCTTCTTTCGAATACATTCCGTCCTTCCAAAACACACATAACCACTGACGGTGCAGATCACAGACCTTTTGGGCATCATAGCTCGCGGGGTCACCCTGCTCATATGAGGATTTCAGCAGGCTCTCATATTCGGTGCGGAGTGCTTCGGCTTTTTGCCACTCATCCTCGCTCATCCCCGCTACCTTTGCATTGGAAGCACCTACAACATCATCACCGTATTTCTCACGGATTTCTTTACCGTATGCAGCTTCATTGTCATCAATCAGCTTCTGCTTGAATCCCTCAAACTTCTCTTTGTCGCTCATAATAGTTTCTCCTTTCAGCGAGCTAATTGTTTTTGTTACGTTTCCAATCAACAGCTCGATCTGGTATTTTCGTTGCAAGAGTGCGGACAAGTGAGCTTCAAGGGCTTTTCCCTTATCATAATCGGGAGCTTTAAGGATATGGCCAATCTCCTCTAAAGGTACACCTAGCTCACGATAAAAGAGTATCTGCTGTAGTAGGTCGATCTCGGTTTGCCCATAAACCCGATATCCGTTTGAGGACACTCTCGCCGGACAGAGCAGTCCTATCTGATCATAATACCGGAGTGTTCTGGTGCTAACCCCCGACATCCCCGCTAACCCCTTTATAGAATATTCCACCTGTCATCACCTCACAATTACAGTATAGACTATTATGTAACGTTAATGTCAATAGTTTTATGATAAGAATTTATGAATATTATATCACCACCAATCCTCCATCCCTTTCATCAGAGTTATATATACTATCACTGTTACCGCTCTCTCCCACCAACGCCCTCGCCAGTGCCATAACCAAAGCAACAGCACCGTCCACACGCTCGGAAGATTTTGCCTTGCTTATTTTAACCGCGACATCCTTTGTATCCACCTGGATATTATCGATGTTCCACCGAAGTACAGGGTGACCCTTATGGACTAGCTCTTTTCCCAGAACCAACCGCAGAAGCTCATTTGTCGGTGCATTCATCGAAGCATACCCCTGCCCAAAGGGGACAACGGTCAGATCCATTCCTTCGAGGTTTTGTACCATCTGCGTAGCACCCCACCTGTCATAGGCGATTTCTTTTATGTTGTATACCTGTGACAGTTCCCCGATTAACCGCTCAATAGCGGCATAATGTATCACATCACCTTCTGTTGTTATAATGTGTCCTTCGCGCTCCCAAACATCATATGGAACGTGATCCTTACGAACACGTGCCTCGATGTTATTCTTCGGTATCCAGAAATACGGCATAACAATGTACTTATCCTCCTCGTCAATGGGAGGGAACACAAGCACTAGAGCCGTGAGGTCGGTAGTTGAGGACAGGTCGAGACCCGCATAACAGACACGTCCTTGCAAGCAGTCCTGGTTAAAGTCGTACCTACACGCATCCCACTTGTCCATAGGTAACCAGCGGAAGTTGCTCTGCGTCCATTGGCAGAGGAAAAACTGACGGAAAAACATCTCCTCTGCGGGGTTTTCCTTTGCGCTGTCACAGGCAAGCTGAAGCGACTCCTCTGTAAATGTGATACCCAAGGAGGGATTGCTCTTGCACCATTCCGCCGGGTCCGTCCAGTCGGCATCCTCGGGAGTGGAGTATACCACAGGGTAGAAGGTGGGGTCGATTTTTCTTCCCTCGATGATATCCATAGCCTTTCGATGTACTTCATAACAGATACTGTTTCGGTCGGAGCCGGCGGTGGTGATAACAAAGTTAAGCGGCTGCTTACGTGCGATACCCGCACCCTTTGTCATAACATCATAGAGCTTGCGGTCGGGCTGAGCTAAAAGCTCGTCGAAAATACATGCATGTACATTGTAGCCGAACTTAGATGCCACATCTGAGGACAGCACCTGATATACTGATCGGGTCGGATGATAGATGATCCGTTTCTGTGAGTCGAGGATTTTTACCCGCTTGAGGATTGCCGGGCACTGTATAATCATGTCCTTGGCGACCTCGAAGACAATACCAGCCTGCTTCCTGTCTGACGCGCAGGAATATATCTCACCGCCCTGTTCGCCATCGGCACAAAGAAGGTACAGCGCCACGGCAGCGGCAAGCTCGGATTTACCGCTCTTCTTGCTTGTTTCCACAAATGCGGTGTTGAATTGGCGGTAACCATTCTTTTTTACGGTGCCGAATATATTACGGATCAGTTCCTCCTGCCATGCGATGAGCTCGAACGGGTGCCCCGCCCATTCCCCTTTGGTGTGAGGTAATCTTTGGATAAAAGCGACGGCGTGATCGGCTTTACGCTTATCATAGTGCGAGGTCGGGAGCATGAATTTTGTTGGTGTGTAGCTTTTCAGCTTGTGCTTCGGGTCGATAGCGACCGCCTCCTCTCGGGAAAATGAGCAAAAAAAAAGCACCCTCGTTTGGGTGCAGAAAAGAGATTAAGCTTATAATCCTGCCCGCAGCAAAATCTGGCTGCAAAGATAGGTTAGATATGGAGATGGTTGTTTCTTTTGCCCAAAATCCCAACCCTTAAACTTTTGATATACAGATTCGGGTGTAAATAGTCCATTCTCGTCCTGTTTAGATTTAATAATCATAACCATTTCAATAAAACGCTTGTCATTAGTTATATTTTCTAAGCGGCTCAACACATCAGCAACACTTACAATATCATACCACATAGCTGGGGCTTTCAGTTTTCTGAAGTCTGTTCCCATATAGAACATATAGGGGTGCTTTTCCAAGCTGTTTTCCCACAAATAAAGTAAACTTAACGCTATTTCTTCTGCAATCTTACTATTTTTATACTGTTCAATATTAGAAAGCA
>CAYSTR010000393.1:0-3322 GCA_964433745.1 uncultured Oscillospiraceae bacterium
AAAAAGCTCGTCCGTGTCTATTTTTGCCGCATCCAGCATGGTCAGAACACCCGCACATATAGCAGACTTTGCCAGCTGCACCTGTCTTACATCCTTGCCGGTGACACCTATGCCGGAGGTCTTGTCGATGACAAAGATGAGCTCGTCACCGTCCTCCTTTACATAGCGTTCGGCGGCGGGAGCTTCATCGTCTATGCGCCCTGTCTCATCGAGTATACCCAGTGAAAGCATGACCGCCAGAGCGTCAATAAGCCCCGAACCGCATATTCCGGCGGCTGGTGCTCCGCCTATGGTCTCGTAACCGACCTCTCCGTCCTTAATAAAAACCTTAGAGATTGCCCCTGGAATAGAGCCTGTACCAAAGTGGATGTGCGCTCCCTCGAACGCAGGCCCTGCCGCCGTGGAACAGCAGACAAACCGTCCATTTTGGTTTAGAGCCATCTCTCCGTTTGTGCCGATATCTATGTAGACCGCCGGACGCTTCTCCGCCGAAAAGCCGGAGGACAGCATTCCCGCCGTAATATCGCCGCCCACATAAGCCGATATGCAGGGCGTCAGTATAATGGGCGTGTCGGGAGGAAGCTTTAGTCCCGTATCAGCCGCCGTGAGCGCGTTCCCGAAGAGTGTAGCCGGGATAAACGGAGCAGAGGCTATATATCGGGCGGGTATACCCGCAAAGAGGTGCTGCATGGTGGTGTTACCCGCTATAGTTACCGCCGCAATGTCAGCGGCGTTTGCGCGCTTTTCTATGCAGAACTCCTCAATATAGCGGTTTAAAAGCCCTACCACAGCGCCCTGCAGAAGCTCTGTCCCCCCCGCCTCGCATTGTGCATCAATACGCGAGATAACATCCGCGCCCGACATGCGCTGCGGGTTTAGTCCGCTTTTGACTGTAATAAGTGAGCAGTCGCGAAGATCGTAAAAATAACCCACCACCGTCGTTGTGCCTATATCCACCGCAAGCCCTAATCGTCTGTCCTCTTTTGTGACTGTCAGCAGCCTGTCGCCGTAATATGTAATACCTACAGTAAAATTGCCGTCTCTGATTACCTCCGGTAGTGAGCGAATAGCCCCGGCGGCAGCAGAGGACAGGGATATCCCCGCATCCAAGGCGGCAGCACGGAGATTGTCAAAGTCGGATATCTGGTTTTCCGTGTCCGGCTTAGTGAGGGTGAGGGTCATGTAGCCCACGGCGGGATCGGGTGTAAATGCGGTCATTATGCCGGTCTGCTGTGCGCCGATTCCGCAGCTCTCGGGCAGTGTGACCTCACAATCCCCCTCGACCTTGGCATAACACGCCAAGCGCATGTCCGCACCGTCCAGATACTTTAGCTCATCACCGGACTGGGGGGAGAGAGCACCGTTTGCATGAACGCGGCACTTTCCGCATGTGCCGTTGCCGCCGCAGGGGGCATCGAGAAATATGCTCGCATCTGTGAGTGCTTTTAGCAGGGTAGTGCCTGTGCCGGCGTGTGCCGTGAGGGTCTTATCCCCCGACCTTACTGTAATGGTGTGCATCGTTTTATCCTCCTGTGACCGCTGTCAGTATTTTTTCATCATAGCTCTGTGCAATGGTCTCACCCGGCGGAACGATAAGGAAATCCTCCTCGTTCCATTCGCCGTCCAGAAGCCGTTTTAATAGTGATATATCCCCCTTATAGGTGTTGAGCTCCCAGCCCAGATAGTCCGCACACTCGTTTACATAGGGCATATATGTGTCTGGGTAGGGAATCCCCTCTATCTCTACATAGGAGAGATTTTTATATTCGCGCATCCAGCCGTTCTCCATCTCGGCAAGATATTCCGCATTGTCCTCGCCGTAGAGCTCCGTGTTGCGCTTCAGGCTCAATTCATAACGGAACTTAGACGGCATAACAGAGTTTTCAATCCAGCCTGGGGTGTACCAGTAGATTCCTCCCGAGCCAGCATCGAATAGCTCCCGGTAACGCTCCTTTGAGCCGAGAAACAGCGTGATACAGTCGTGGGCTCTCGGTACGATTATGGGAAGCCGCTTGCTTTTTAGTCCCGACACACCGCCGGAGCAGAGACCATACCCCAGAATAATCGCATCCACCGGAGCAATCTCCTCTGCACAGGTATACGGATCATCCTTTGCGTCTATGCGGTCTATCTGCTCTTGCAGAATAGCGCGCAGTCTGTCCGGCTCATTATGATAACCCTGACGAAGATATGTAATGTCTATCGTGTTTTTACAGCCCGCAGACAGAAAACCCGCCTCACGGGCAAGCACCTTGCAGGCTAGAAGCTTCAAAACCATAAGCCCAGCTCCCCTTTTCAAATTTTCAAGCACAATTATAAAGGAGTTTTTAGTATAAAGCAAGCAAAAAATTTGTCATATATATAAATAATCAGCTAAATAGGAATATCCCCGCCGCCGACAGCCCCCACATGATAAGCCCGCTGGACAGTACCCCGGCGGCAACGGCAAAAAATGCCTTTTTAACACGCAGTCCCAGAATGGCGGCAATGACAGAGCCTGTCCATGCGCCGGTCAGCGGGAGGGGAACGGCTACAAATAAGAACACACCGAGAAGCTGAAAGCTTGTAATCTTTCCGGCGTTTGCATGTGCGCGGTCGAGATACTTTGCGAAAAACGGCCCCACATGCCGGACGGTGCGCATGTAGTCAAGGATTTTTTTAGAAAAGAGAATGAGAAAGGGGACAGGCAGGATGTTCCCCAGAACGCACACGGTGTAGACGATGTACGGCTCAAACCCGAATGTGACAATTCCGATGGGTATAGCTCCGCGCAGCTCGATGATGGGTACCATGGACATAAAAAAGATAACGAGTAATCCCCATAGATTCATGTTTTTGCCCTCTTCAAATGTAAATTTTTTATTTTACCACTAGATTTTTTATATAAACTATATATAATAGAAGGTATTAGTAAAAAAGGGGGACGAAGAATGGGTGTAGGCGGAATACTGCGGCGGTTCATATCCGGCTTGGAGCTTCCCGCGCTGTTCGGGAAACAGGATAACAAGGGGAAGAGCCGGTTTTTAATTATTTTGGGTGGATATGCGGCGGTGGTGTATACAACACTTTCCACCGGTACATTTTTCACCGGGTTTCTGCTGGCAAACGGCATTGACCTTGTAAACATAGGCATTATAGGTATGATTCCCGCCTTGGCAAGTATTCTGACTATATTCTCGCCGCTCATACTCGAGAGGTTTAAGCGGCGTAAGCTTATCCTCATTATCTCACGTCTCATATTCCACATTTTAAATATCGGCGGTATCACAATTCTGCCGCTGCTGCCCATCCCGGCGAACGCCGTCATGCCGGTGCTTATTGC
>CAYSTR010000394.1:0-3318 GCA_964433745.1 uncultured Oscillospiraceae bacterium
CCTTATATTCGGGATAGATGCCATATGCCGCAAAACCGCCGCCGAGACCGTTTGAACGGTCGTGCATAACAGAAATTGACTTTATGATGGCTTCGCCGCTCATGCGCTTTCCAGTTTTATCAAAAAGACCCGATATGGCACAGCCGGATGGTATTCTTATTTGACCCTCTTTCATTATACATAACCTCCTAACCACATAAAAAAGACGCTCATCACATAATGCGGGCGGCTAACGAACCGGCCCTTGATCCAGCTTTTTAAACTGGCAAATACATTATCTGATGAACGCCTTTGTTCAGTACCTATCAGTATACAGTACAATAAACCCATTGTCAATGGAAAAAACTTAAAAATAAGTGGAAATTTGTAGGTTTGACAGACCTACAAAAAAATTAAATTTACGTGTAGGCCTAACAACCTACACAGAACAAAGTCCGATTATGCAAAAAAAGTTATTGACAAACGAAAAACACACTGCTACAATAAGCATATAAACAGCAAGGGCGCTGTGGACTTTTGTCCGCAACGCCTTTATTTTTTTATTTAGTATAAGATTTTTCAGCTTGTGGATTAATGAAGCATCCATAATTAGAGATTATTGTGAGAGGTGATTGTTGTGAAAGATGTTCCTAATTTGTTTGGCAGTATGGTGTTTAGCGATACAGTTATGCGTGCCAGATTGCCAAAAGATACTTACAAGGCATTAAAAAAGACTATTGCACAAGGCACCCACTTGGAGCTTGATGTAGCCAATGTGGTGGCAAGTGCCATGAAGGATTGGGCTGTGGAAAAAGGTGCAACCCATTTTACCCACTGGTTCCAACCTATGACTGGCATAACAGCTGAAAAGCACGACAGTTTTATCGCTCCTTCCGATGACGGCAAGATTATTATGGAGTTTTCGGGCAAAGAGCTTGTACGCGGAGAGCCAGATGCTTCCAGTTTTCCGTCCGGCGGTTTACGAGCTACTTTTGAAGCAAGAGGATACACCGTTTGGGACACCACCTCTTATGCTTTTATTAAGGATGGCACACTCTGTATCCCCACTGCATTTTGCTCATACAGTGGAGAGGCGTTGGATAAAAAGACGCCGCTGCTGCGTTCTATGGAAGCTATAGACAAGCAAGCCCTACGCATACTCCGCTTATTCGGTAACACAGCGGTACAGCGTGTGATTACAACAGTTGGCCCGGAGCAGGAATACTTCCTTATAGACAAAGAGGTGTTTCTAAAGCGCCCTGATTTACTCTATACCGGCAGAACATTATTTGGCGCACGTCCTCCCAAAGGGCAGGAGATGGATGATCACTATTTTGGAAGCCTTAAACCACGAGTATCAGCCTTCATGCGGGAATTAGACGAAGAACTTTGGAAGCTGGGGATTCTCGCCAAAACAAAACACAACGAGGTCGCCCCTGCACAGCATGAATTGGCTCCTATTTTTACCACCACAAACATTGCTACCGACCATAATCAGCTAACCATGGAACTTATGAAAAGCATTGCGAACAAGCACGGTTTGGCTTGCTTGCTTCATGAAAAACCCTTTGCGGGTGTCAATGGCAGCGGAAAACACAACAACTGGTCTATTTCCACCGATACAGGTGTAAACCTATTAGAGCCGGGTGAAACACCATATGAAAACGCACAGTTTTTACTATTCCTTACAGCCGTTATTAAAGCGGTGGACGAATACCAGGATCTTCTGCGTGTGTCGGTAGCCAGTGCCGGAAACGATCACAGGCTAGGTGCCAATGAAGCCCCTCCGGCTATAGTATCTATGTTTTTGGGCGATGAACTTACCGAAATCCTTGAAGCCATTGAAACGGGTTCGGCTTATGAGGACAGGCAAAAGCTTCAGATGGAGATTGGCGCAACGGTGCTTCCTCATTTCCCAAAAGACACTACTGACCGCAACCGCACCTCACCCTTTGCCTTCACCGGCAACAAGTTTGAGTTTCGTATGCTTGGCTCTACTTTTTCTATTGCTGGCTCGAATATTGTTCTTAATACCGTGGTTGCCGAGGTTTTGCGCGAATTTGCTGATTCCCTTGAAAAGGCAGATGATTTTAAGAGCGCGCTTACCACGCTTATACAAAAAACAATCAGTGAGCACAAGCGGATTATCTTCAATGGCAACAACTATTCCGAAGAATGGGTTCATGAGGCAAAAAGGCGCGGTTTGTCAAATTTGAAGACCACAGTGGAAGCATTGCCGGCCTTTGTTTCTCAAAAGAGTGTGGATGTTTTTCAACGCCATCATGTATTTAGCGAAACAGAAATCCATTCAAGGTATGAAATTCTTCTGGAGGGCTATTGTAAGACTCTGCATATAGAGGCACTGACCATGACCGACATAGCAAAAAAGGATATTATTTCTGCTTGTATCAGCTATCAGAATGAGCTTGCGCAGCTTATCAATAACAAAAAAGCTTGTGGTCAATACGATTGCACGCTGGAGGAGCATCTCCTTGGCAAGATTTCTAAATTATCCTCATGTCTGTTAAAAAAGCTTGACGCTTTAGAAGCTGCCACGCTGCAAACTAAATCCCTGAGTGATGCGCTTGACCTTGCGAGATTTTATCGTGACAAGGTGTTTATGGCAATGTCGGAGCTTCGTCTCATTGTGGATGAGCTGGAGACGCTTATCTCAAAGAAACATTGGCCGCTGCCTACTTATGCGGATATGCTCTATAGTGTAAACTAAAATACAATACGCAACAAGGGTGTGTGTTTTATCAGTCATCAAACTAGGCTGATAAAATACGCACCCTTTTGTTTGAGGTAATGATTATGTATATAGCTGTTGATACTATTTGGGTTTTAATTGGTGCGGCGCTGGTTTTCTTTATGCAAGCGGGTTTTGATATGGTAGAAACCGGATATACCCGAGCCAAAAATGCGTGAAACATTATCATGAAAAATCTCATCGATTTTTCCGTGGGAACTCTAGTCTTTGGTTAATTGGCTTTGGGCTGATGTTTGCAGGAAACGGCTCATTTGTTGGAGGTCTTGATTTTTTTATACAGGGTGACTATGGGAGTACCATACCCAGCGGCGCATTTGTTATTTTTCAGACGTAGAATGTACAGCATGAGATTTTTAGTATCTTGCACACATCATAATTGCTTTCCTTAAAACACAAAATCCTTACATTTTGTATATAAGGATTTTGCTGTACACCATAAATAAACCTCAGGGCTTTGCTCTGAACCACACTTCTTTCCTAAAATAAAGAAGCAAAGAATTTTAGCAGAAGTGCGCTGGCTCGTCAGGGCTACGCTGTTGACACAGTGGAGTTGCTTGAACATAGCCATG
>CAYSTR010000395.1:0-3302 GCA_964433745.1 uncultured Oscillospiraceae bacterium
TTCTCGTTGGTTGTGTCGGAGCAGGTGTTTCAACGTAATCTTGAACATCTATTGTACAGTCATAATTGGTGCGATTAGCAGAAGTAGGAGTATGGTTTTGATTTCCACCTCTCCTGTTCAAATTATCCGTCGTAACATAAGAAAGACCTGTACCCGGCAGACCCACGCTTGTAGTTACTTTGCCGCTTGTATGAACGGTTTTTCTAAATCCCGGCACGCCTGCACTCACACTCATACCTGTTTTGCCGAAATTGAGTTTAACTCCGGGTATGATAGATATGCTTTTTCTAAAACGAAGTCCCATTCTATCTCCCCTCCTGTTCGATATAGATTATTACGACACTGATGTCATCCAGTGAGCCGTTTTCAACTGCCTTTTCCGTAATATGCTTGCAAATACTCACAGCATCACCGCACTCGCTCAATATATCCTCTAAATCGTCAACGCTTACATATTCGTGAACACCATCACTCGTTAAAATAAACATAGAAGATGGTACATTAGGTATGCTTGTAATTTTAATATCAAACAAATTCTCATTACCTGCACCAAAGCAAGCAATGATTTCATTTTTGCTTGAAAATTGCTCTACATCATCTGCTGACAACTGTCCTGTCTTTAATAGGTGATTAAGCGTGGTATCATCTTCGGTTAATTGCTTGAGATATTTTCCGCTTTGCACGGAATACACTCGTGTGTTCCCAATGTGAAAGCAAACGAGCGATTCAGCAGATGTAAAGATACCTGACAGTGTAGTGGCCATTTTATGGAGCTGCTCGTTTTTATTGGAAGCATCTATCAAGTCACGATTTATAGCCATAAACTTATCTTTGGCACAATCGGTTAATTCGCCGATACGGTTTGCCACAAAATGAGAAGCGACTGCTCCTGCATTATTTCCACCGACTCCATCTGCGATGGCAATAAATCCATTTGCATTTTCACACTCCAAAACACCATTTGTAAGTATTGTTTTACCGATAATGATTCTATCTTCATTTTCGGTTTTATTAACGCCCGCTCCTGTCATAGCGACTATTCGCATTACTTATTCCCCCCTTGAACAATTGAGGCTTGATGGAATACTCTGTGTGTTTACATTTTCGATTGTTACAAGCTCGTCATTAAAGATTTCGTTGTCAAATAAATATCTTGCCAGCGGATTTATGAGCAAACTCTCAACAATATTTCCGATACCTCTGCCACCGTTTGAGAGATTTTCGAGAACACTCTTTTGTAGTACAGCCATAGCTGTTTCGGAAATATTGAGTGTTATCCGTTTCTCTGAAGCCAAGTTGCGGATTATCTTGTCAATCTGAGCGTTTAAGATAAGTCCTGCCACATCTGGTCTGATAAAGTCAAATACAACAATATTCTCACCGATACGATTGAGTATTTCAGGGCGGCCAAGCTCTAATTTAAAGTAATTCTCAATCGCTTCACGCACACGGACAGAAACCTCTTGATATGCCATTTCGCTTGTCACATTGGCTTCTCGTTCACCTTTTTCGTTTCTCGTGTAAATTCCAAGGTTGCTCGTAAAAATGATGATTGTTTCAGAAAAATAAACCGTATTGCCTTGTCCGTCTGTCATACGTCCATCCTCTAAGATTTGTAAAAACTTATCGAGTATAGATGGATGAGCCTTTTCTATCTCGTCAAACAAAAGGATAGAGAACGGATTGTTTTTTACAGCATTAGTGAGTTGTCCACCTGCTTCATACCCAACATATCCGGGAGGAGCTCCGAGCAACTTTTGGTCGGAGTGGCTTTGACCGTATTCACTCATATCAAAACGGATACAGCTATTTTCGTGTCCGAATAGTATTTCGGCCAATGTTTTTGCCGTTTCGGTTTTACCTGTACCAGTAGGACCGGCAAAGAACAATACGCCCTTGGGTCTTGAATGTGACGAGCCTTGTAATCCCGACATTCCTGTTACGGCGCGTTTAATAACATCAAGGGTTTTTGTGATAGCGTAATCTTGACCCTTTACACGTTTTTCAAAATTAGTATGAGCCGACTTTATCTCAGCCAAATTTAGTCTTTTCCATGGATTTTCCTTGATTCCGTATTTATATAAGTCAATGACATCACTCATATCCTTGATGCGGATATGTTCATTTTTACATAGCCTGCGAAGTCCGTTTATTTCGGTGAATGAAAATCCCTCTGTTAGTGCAATAAATCTGTCCTGTATAACTTCTAACTCACCGGGGTTTTCTTTGTAATAAGCATTATCCTCAAGGTAAACATCTCCGGCAAAGAAACTGGGGAAGTTGTTTCCTTTCACTAATTGTTCTCTTTCTTCCTTTGTGGGATTGCTAATCGTTATAATCTTTACATTAGGGTTTTGCAAATAAAACCACGCAGGGACATCGTTTGCTTTATTCACAATGAGTAGCAATAAATTCTTTAAAATTCCGCTACTCTCAGTCTTGACATCTTTCGCTTCCATAGAAGCTTGTAATAATACAGTAAAGCTGTCAACCTCATTTTGCTCCATATTATCTGGCGATACAATATACCTCGAAGCAAAATTTAGTATAATGACAGTGGCTTCCTTAGCTTGACCCATTGCCGTCCTCGCATAACTTGCAGCACTCTGGCTCTTGTTTTTGAAGTCAGCTTTAATAAAACCGTTATCAACAGTTCCACCAATAAGCGTTGCAAAGCTCTGAATATGCGAATCCTCACAGGTGTTATAAAAACCACGCAAGCTGTCATAAAAAGCTATATTTTGATATCCACAGTCTTTGAAATAGTAATGCAGATATTCGGGCAACCTCAAAATGCTACCCTTGGGAGTGCTTCCGTCCTCCGGGTACTGGTACATATCAAGCACATTACCCTCAAGCATAAGCATAGGTTTAATTTTCGTAAAGATTTCAAGTTCCTTGTGCCACTTTGGGATATAGTCACTCATTTATGCTTCCTCCATTCCTTTTGCCAAAACTTTTGAATCAAGCTCTACCATAAAATTCGGTTTATGTATTCCAACTGAAACAATACCGTCACCAGTGTTGAAGTTTTGAATTGTATTTACGGTGGTGTTCAGGTAATTTTCATATCTATATTTGTGCTTATTGTTAAGCAAATGTATCATTTGGTTATCAGAGCCGCGAAGCACTGCGCTATTGTTTTGAGCTTCAATGTATTTTCCATCTATCAAAACAGCAATCTGTGATAGAATGCTCTCGACAACTATATTATTAAGCTCATGTAATTGTTCAATGGAGTATCCGGTGTAAACCAATATATCGTCACTAATAATGGCAAGCTCCATCACCAGTTCATTTAA